>JAYTMI010000553.1:0-11331 GCA_043728625.1 Saprospiraceae bacterium
TTTGACAAGCTACGTGCAAGCGGTGACGTTAAGTTACTGACTCAAAAAAGTTTAGAATACTACGAAAAAGGGGAGTATGCGAAAGCCCAAACCTTGTTCGAGTTGATTATGCCGAGTTTGAAAGGGCAGAACGTACTTGAAGAAATCTCGTATAAATACGCCTATTCACATTTTTATGAGAGAAATTACAGCTCGGCAAATTTCTATTTCAAAAACTTTGCTTTGACCTTTGCCAATTCGCCTTTGCGTGAAGACGCTGAATTTCAAGCCGCTTATTCGGAATACAAGCAATCGCCCACGTTTAGACTTGATCAATCCAATTCTATGAAAGCGATTGAAGGGTTTCAGTACTTTTCAAACAACTTTCCTGAAAGTCCGCGCGTAAAAGAATGTAATAAGTTGATTGACGAACTGCGAAAAAAAATGGAGCAAAAAGCTTTTGATGAAGGGACACTTTATTACAATATCTCTCGTTATCAAGCAGCTATCCAAGTTTTTGAGAATTTGTTAAAAGATTACCCTGAAACCTCAAACGCAGAGGAAGTGCGTTTCTTGATTTTAAAAGCGGAATATGAATTCGCTAAAAATTCAATTTATGAGAAACAATTGGAGCGTTACAAGTTAGTTGTCGCAAAACATAAAGATTTTAAAGACAAGTTTCCAAAAAGCCGCTTTCAAAAAGATGCGGATATTTATTTAAAAAATGCCAATAATAAAATAAAAGAATTCAACAATGTCAGATATCAAAACCAAAGTGCAAGGTCTTGACCCAAATGTTCAAGCTCGCGACATCGTCGCTGTTGTCGGTGGTACAGGTAATATTTATGAGTCGCTCAATGTTGTGACAAAGCGCGCCCGCCAGTTGGCGGTTGATCTGAAGCACGAGTTGAACAACAAATTGCAAGAATTTACCATCAACACCGATACAATCGAGGAGGTGCAAGAAAATAAAGAACAAATCGAAATCTCGAAGTTCTACGAACGCTTGCCAAATCCTTCTGTCATCGCTCTTGATGAGTTTATGAAAGGCGAAATTCACTACCGCTATCCTGCGGAGGAAAGAAAGAAAAAGTAATTCTTTTGTAATGATGAATGATGAATGATGAATGATGAATTGATAAAAATGATTCATCATTCATCATTCATAATTTATCATTCGATGAAAGTCATCCTTGCCATATCGGGCAGCATCGCCGCCTATAAATCCGCTATTTTGACCCGCCTTTTGGTCAAAAATGGGGCAGAAGTTCAAGTCTTGATGACTGATTCTGCGCGTCAATTCATCACACCTTTGACGCTTTCGACCCTCTCAAAACGTCCTGTCATTTCCGAAATTATCTCTGACGCCGCTTGGAACAACCACGTCGAACTCGGCTTGTGGGCTGATGCCTTTGTTGTCGCACCCGCAACCGCTACCACATTATCGAAAATGGCTACGGGCAATACGGATAATATCGTCACAGCGACTTACCTTTCAGCACGTTGCCCTGTTTTCGTCGCCCCTGCAATGGATTTGGATATGTGGACGCATGGTGCAACACGCCGCAACCTTGATTTACTGAGGGGGGATGGTTGCCAGATTATTCCAGTTGGTCATGGCGAGTTGGCAAGCGGTTTGGTGGGCGATGGACGTATGGCTGAGCCAGAGGACATTGTCGCTTTCCTGGATGCCTTTTTTGCTCAAAAAAAAGACCTTTTGCATAAAAAAATACTCGTAACAGCGGGACCAACATACGAGGCACTCGACCCTGTGCGTTTCATAGGCAACCGTTCATCGGGCAAAATGGGTTATGCTATTGCTGAGGAATTAGCAGAACGGGGTGCAGAAGTGATTTTGATTTCAGGACCAACAAAGCTATTATCAAAGCACCACCCCTCAGTAAAATGCCATAAAGTTGAGTCTGCACAGCAGATGTTTGATATAACAACAGCAGAATTCCCAAAATGCGATGCCGCTATCTTAGCCGCCGCCGTTGCCGATTACCGTCCTAAAGAAGTTTCTGACGTTAAAATCAAGAAAAAAGACAGCGAAATGAGCCTCGCATTAGAAAAAACGCCTGATATAGCAGCTCATTTAGGTACGATAAAACAAGCGCATCAACGCACCGTCGGCTTCGCCTTAGAGACCAATAATGAATTTGAGAATGCCGTTTCAAAGCTAAAAAGAAAGAATTTTGACTTCATTGTGCTTAACTCTATGCGTGATAAAGGCGCGGGTTTCAACAGCGACACCAATAAAATAAGCATCATTTTTGATGAAAATACGTTTAAAACTTTTGACTTAAAAAGTAAGGACGATGTGGCAAAAGATATTGTTGATGCCTTAGTCCAATTATTATAAATTAAAATCCATAAACATCTGATAATCAAATTTTTAAAATGAAAATACAACGACTTTTAACCATCGTTCTTTTTATGGCTCTGATACTGAGGGGGGGCATCAGCCATGCACAAGAGTTTAATTTTACGGTCAAAGTGGTTAATCCACAAGTGCGTTTGGCAGACCCCAAAGTGTTTGTCAGCCTTGAAAATGCTTTGAAAGAACTCATCAATGGCACTAAATGGACAGATGATATTTTTGAACTGAATGAACGTTTGACGGGTTCGATTCAAGTGACTATTGACAAAGAGAACAGCCAAACAGCGTTCACGGCAAAATTGGCGATTCAAGTCAATCGCCCTGTTTATGGTTCTGATGCGACAACACCGCTTTTCATTCATTTGGATAAGGAAGTGTCGTTCAGTTACGAGCAGTTTCAACCCATACAGTTCGTCAAAAACACCTTTACAGAGAACCTGAGTTCGACGATTGGATATTATCTTTATGTCATTTTGGCAATGGATTATGACTCTTTTGCGCCACAAGGCGGTGAGACTTTTTGGCAGACCGCACAAGATATTTACAACGTCATTCCTGAAGGCGTAAAAGGGGAGTGGAAAGGCAAGGAGTTGGGCAATACCAACCGTTATTGGTTTGTCGAAAACATGTTGAGTCCACGTCTAAAAGGTTATCGTCAAGGCATTTATGAATATCATCGTTTGGGCATGGATAATGCAACAGCAGATATGGGACGTTGTAAAACCATGATTTTACAAAGCCTTGAACGTATGGAAGAAGCCCATCAATCTTATCCAAATACCCTTGCAATTCGCATGTTTTCATTGACGAAAGTGGATGAATTGGTCGAGATTTTCAAAGGCGCAGCATCCGACCAAAAGACGCGGATGATAGCGATTATGCAAAAAATTGACCCATCTAATTCTTCAAAATACACCGCAGTCGGCTTTTAATTAATGGTGAATGAAGAGGTTGTCTCAAAAGGCAAATCGAAAATTTCAGTGCAAAATATTCTATGGTTTTGGGCACCATGTTGGGGAAATTTTTAAAGTTTCCCCAACATAAACGCCTTCAAAAAGAATAATATTCGGTACAAAAAAACTTGAAATACCTTTTGAGACAGTCTCTCTATTATCCACTATCCATTATCCACTATCCACTATTTAATTATGAAAATTTTCTGCATCGGGCGCAATTACGCCGAACACGCTAAGGAACTCAACAACGCTGTACCCACCAAACCTTTGGTTTTTATGAAGCCACCAACGGCTTTGCTTTTGGACGGAAAACCGTTGTTTTATCCTGATTTTACTAAAAATCTGCACCATGAATTAGAAATTGTCTTGAAAATTTCGAAAAATGGTAAAGCTATTCAACCCGAATTTGCACATCGGTATTACGATAATATTGCACTCGGCATTGACTTCACAGCGCGAGATATTCAGGACGAACTGAAAGCCAAAGGGCAGCCGTGGGAGTTGGCAAAAGCCTTCGATAACTCTGCCGTTTTGAGTGATTTCAGACCCCTCAGTAATTTTGAGGTCACAGATATAAAATTCCAATTGACAAAAAATGGCGAGTCGGTTCAAGTCGGCACAACAGCCGATCTGATATTCAGTTTCGACACATTAGTTGCCTACGTTTCTCAATTTTTCACGCTCCAACAAGGCGATTTGATTTATACAGGCACACCTGCGGGTGTCGGTCCTGTGAAAGTCGGTGATGTCTTGGAAGGTTTTTTAGAAGGAGAGAAGCTGTTGGTTTGTGAAATAAAATGATGGGGTATAACTTAACGCAAGTTATATCCGTTTCGACATTTTTTTTAACTTTGCTCTTCTTTTAAGCAAATAAAATCTTTTGACTAAACTATTTTTCTTCAAAATTATGAGAATCAAGTTTTTACATATTTTATCTATCTCAACTCTAATATTCGCATCTTGCTCAAAGCCTATTGCTAATTTTATCGTCAAAGATGCAGAAAAAACGGCTCCCGCAAAGGTCACCTTTCAAAATAAATCACAAAAAGCTGAACGCTACGAATGGGATTTCGGCGACGGCAAAAAAATAACCGACTCTGTTGCTCAACACGAATATAAACGATCTGGCAACTATACAGTCATTCTCAAAGCATATAAAGGAAAAAAAATGAGTGAAACAAAACAAAAAATCCACATTGACGCACCTTTAACCTGCCTTGTCGAAATTGAAACGGATTACGGCACGATGCTCGCTGAACTCTCAAATGCTACGCCGCAACACCGCGATAACTTTACCAAACTTGCGGAACAAGGTTTTTACGACGGCACTATTTTTCACCGCATTATCAGCGAATTTATGATTCAAGGCGGCGACCCCGATTCCAAAAATGCCGCAGCCAGTCAACCACTCGGCATGGGTGGACCTGGTTACACAGTTCCCGCCGAATTTGTTGATTCGTTGGTTCATGTCAAAGGGGCTTTAGCCGCGGCTCGTATGGGCGATGCTGGAAATCCTAAAAAAGCCTCCAGTGGTTCACAATTTTATATTGTGCAAGGAAAACCTGTTGAAGAAGCCATGCTCAACCGTATGGAGTCAATGAAAGGCACGCACTATACGCCAGAACAGAAAAAAATGTACGCTGAAATTGGGGGCACGCCGTTTCTTGACCGCGAATACACTGTTTTTGGGCATGTCGTTAAGGGTTTAGATGTAATTGACAAAATCGCTGCCGTCCAAAAAGATGGGCGCGACCGACCCGCCAAAGATGTAAAAATGAAAATACGAGTCATTAAATAGGTATTGGTGTATTGGTTATTCGTTATTAGTGAATTAGTTATACGGTTTTACAAATAACTAATAACGGATAACCAATACACCAATAACGAATAACCAATAACCAATAACGAGCAAACAAAAATGCAAGCGAAAACCCTTTTAGGAATAGACGTTGGTGCATCAGGCATCAAAGGTGCTATTGTTGATTTAGAAACAGGTGAGTTTATCGGCAAACGGTTTCGAGTACCTATGCCCGAACCGAGTACGCCCGAAAATGCGGCTCAAGCCATCTTAGAAATTGTCAAATATTTCAATTATTCAGGCACTATTGGTGTCGGTTTTCCTTCGGTTGTAAAAAATGGTATTGCTTTGACTGCTGCTAATCTCGACAATTCATGGATTGGTTGCAACATTGAAACCGTTATTGGCAAAGCAACGGGTAATCGCGTTATCGCTATAAACGATGCAGATGCGGCGGGTATGGCTGAAATGCGTTTTGGTATTGGCAAAGGAAAAATGGGTACGGTCGTCTTAATCACTATCGGAACGGGTTTGGGTAGTGCTGTTTTTACAGATGGTCATTTGCTCCGCAATACCGAATTTGGTCATTTTTTGATGAAAAAAAACCTCATCGCTGAAAAATATGCAGCCGATTCAATCCGTAAAAGTGAAGGTTTGTCATGGAAAAAATGGGGTAAACGTTTCAACGAATACCTTGAAAAAGTAGAGTTATACTTGCAACCCACTCTTATTTTGCTCGGTGGCGGTTCAAGCAAATATTTCGATGAATATAAAGACCAATTCACCATCGAAACGCTGATTATGCCTGCTGAACTCTTGAACAGTGCGGGCATCGTAGGTGCTGCAATTTATGCTGCTGAAAGCGAATGAAAGGTAAAATATATCTCATACCAACGCCGCTTGGCGACGATGCGCTGCATACGATTCCGCCTTATGTCGTCGAAGTCATTCATGGTCTCGATACCTTTATCGTTGAACGAGCCAAAACAGCACGGCATTTTATCAAAGCCACAGCACCGCCTTACCCCCTCAGTAGTGTGACGGTTTTTGAGATAGATGAACACGCACAAAGCATTGATTTTCAAGAAATTGCTAAAATATTAAACACAAGTAAAAGCATCGGTGTGATGTCCGAAGCAGGCTGTCCAGGTGTTGCAGACCCTGGTGCAATCGTCGTTGATTGGGCGCATAAAAACGGTTTTGAAGTGATACCTTTGGTGGGTCCCAGTTCCATTCTGTTGGCTTTAATGGGTTCTGGATTCAACGGTCAGTCGTTCCAGTTTCATGGCTATTTATCCGCGAAACGAGGAGAAATTGGCAAAGATTTAAAACGCTTAGAAGATGTGGTGAAACGCACAAAGCAAACCCAGATTTTCATCGAAACGCCCTATCGCAACAAGGCTTTGATAGAAACCGCCCTTTCTGTCTTGCAGCCTAACACCAAATTATGTATCGCTGCAGACCTCACGACCCCCCCTCAGTATTTGGTGACAAAAACCATTGCAGAATGGAAAAAAACGACTATTCCAGACCTTCATAAACGCCCTGCTATCTTTTTAATGGGTTAACCGAAATGGCATATTGTTAAATTATTTTCTTGCTCGCTATATCATCGGCTTTACTGTAATCAGTTCAAAATCATAGGGTTTGATTAAGTTTATTTTGATAATTTTACGGGTGGTATTTCTCTTTGAAAAAGGAGGTATCCAAAATTAAATATCATCATAAACCAATACTCATCATGAAAAAAATCATTCTTCTTCTTTCGTTGCCTATTCAATTGATGGCACAAAATATTCCTCTCCAAGCTTTCAAAAATTATCCATTTCCAACTGAATTGTGTACGGCTGCCAAAGGCTCAAAAATAGCTTGGGCATTGGATGAACAAGGTAAGCGCAATGTTTATGTTGCAGAAGGTCCAGCCTATAAACCGAGAAAGTTGACGCAATTTTCTAAAGATGATGGTCAAGAGATTACAAGCCTTGCCATTTCAGACGATGGAAATTGGGTCGTTTTTGTACGTGGCGGTGAGCACAGTGGCAATTGGGAAACTGGTTTGCCCGTCAATCCGACATTTGAGCCGATGCCTTTTA
Source organism: Saprospiraceae bacterium (assembly GCA_043728625.1). Classification (GTDB taxonomy): domain Bacteria; phylum Bacteroidota; class Bacteroidia; order Chitinophagales; family Saprospiraceae; genus JAAFJT01. Next base: position 7,207 of record JAYTMI010000553.1, read on the forward strand.
ACGTGAAAATTGCCAGCGTGCCGTTCAAAGGAGGTGATGTTAAATATTTGTCAGAAGGAGATGAGCCGATAATTTCGCCGAATGGTAAAGTTGTGGCTTTCATTAAAGGCGGTCAGGTTTGGACAGGACCGATTGATAGTGCGAATGCAGCTAAAAATTTGTTTACGACACGCGGTACAGTGACTTCTTTGAGTTGGAATACTGAGGGGTCTGCTTTGCTTTTTATTTCCAAGAGAGTTGATCACTCGATTATTGGGATTTACAGTTTTGCGACAACGTCCATAAAATGGATTGCACCTTCTTTTACGTTTGATGAGTCTCCGCGTTGGTCTTTAGATAGTAAACAAATCGTTTTTGTAAGAAGACCCGGAGCGGGCGGCGAACCTGATTCGATGCTCGTGAAAAAACACAGACCTTGGAGTATTTACAAAGCTGACATTGCGACGAATAAAGCCACGCTGTTGTGGAAAGCACCTAAGACTTTGCGTGGTTCTATTCCAACAACTCATGGCGATACAAATTTACATTGGGCAGCGGACGATAAGATTGTTTTTTTATCTTATCAAGATGGTTGGCCTCATTTGTATTCAATTGGTACTGAGGGGGGTAAAGAATTGTTGTTAACGCCAGGCAATTTTATGTGCGAGCATATTCAATTAAGCAGCGATAAAAAATATTTGACTTTTAGTGCCAATACAGGCAATGACCCATTGGATATTGAAAGAAGACATGCTGTAAAAGTGAGTGTTGACAAAGCCGATATGACAGTGCTTACGCCAGGTAATGGCTTGCAATGGATGCCTGTTTTGACCGATAATAACAATACAGCGGTATTTTTAAGTGCAACGGCACAACAATCGCCTTTACCTGCCATTATGAAACTAAATGGTGCGGATAAGAATAGCATTCAATTGTTAGGCAAGGATTTAGTCCCAGCAGACTTTCCAAAAGACAAATTAATCACACCAAAACAGGTCATTTTCACTGCGCCCGATGGTGTGACGATTCATGCTGATTTATTTATGCCAGAAGGCGGCGTGACTAAGAAATCTGCCATCGTTTATATACATGGAGGACCTCCAAGACAAATGTTGTTGGGTTGGCATTATTCGGATTATTATTCAAATGCCTATGCCTCAAATCAATATTTAGCGAGTTTGGGTTTTGTGGTCTTGTCCGTCAATTATCGTTTGGGCATTGGTTATGGTTATGAGTTTCATCAACCTGCCAACGGTGGTGCAACGGGTGCATCGGAATATCAAGACATAAAAGCGGCGGGGGAGTGGTTGCAACAGCAGCCTTTTGTTGATGCTCAAAAAATAGGTGTTTATGGTGGTTCTTATGGCGGTTATTTAACGGCGATGGCTTTGGCAAAAGATTCAAAGATTTTTGCAGCAGGTGTTGACATTCATGGTGTCCACGATTGGGGTACATCCTCATCCATTATGACTGCTTTTACCAATAAGACTGAAAAAGCACCAGATTATGAAAAAGCCATTAAAACGGCATGGCTTTCTTCGCCTGTATCTGCTATCAACACTTGGACTTCGCCCGTTCTCATTATTCACGCAGACGATGATAGAAATGTCCGCTTCAATCAAAGTACGGATTTGATTAATCGCTTAGAAAAACAAGGTGTGCCTTACGAAACGCTGATGATTGTTGATGACACGCATCATTGGATGAATTGGGATAATTCGGTTAAAGTCTATGGTGCAGTGGCTGATTTTTTTGTAAGACAATTTAAGAAGTAAAGTTTTGGATAATGGTATAATTTTATCACATAGGGCGCATAAATTATTGATTTTCAATACTATGTGCCCTATGTGACTAACGTTTCGTTATGGCTTTTTCACGCCGATTGTTACAGTTTCACAAACTTCGTCGGCACTTTATGTCCTTGACTCGTTGAAGGCGTAACAAAATACAAACCTTGTTCAAAATCATAAACCGAAAATTCAAGGCGATTTAAACCTTTTTCAACCGCTTTTTTCTCTGATTTAACGACTTTTCCAAGGCTATTATAAAATTCAAAAGTCACTTCACGTGCATCAAGACTTTCTAATTGTACACGCAATTCACCATCTGTTGGGTTCGGTGCAATGCGTTGAATAACAATAGGAATCAACTGCGTAGGCTTTTGGCTAACTGATTGAGCCGCAGCCATTTGTGGTGAAAGTGATACGCTCGCTACGTTGTTTGTTGCATTTCCGTCCGTAGGTATTGAAGCCAAAAGGTTTGTTGTGACAACAATCGGCGCAATGGCATCAAGGACAAAAAACGGTGCATCAAGTGTTGCCGTTGCGCCTGCTGCAAGGCTCGGAATTGTCCATTCTGAACATTCTATGCCCCCTGCACAATAGTCATTGAACGTGCCTACTGAGGGGGTACGCGTGCCACCAAAAGCCATTTTTGCTGGACGTTTCAAGTCTATTTTAACGTTTGTCATGGTTGTTGTGCCGATGTTTTTAGCCGTTACACGTACTGTATTGGTTGTCCATTGACGATAAGTCGCTGGATTTGAAGCGATTGTGAGTTCAATGTCTGTACTTGCAGTTGTAACAGGTTTTGTTTCCCAAACGACATCATCAATTTCAAGGCTACGGAATTGGTCTCCTCCTGCGTCAAGATATTTAAAAGCAATAAAGCGGTTGTTGCCGTTGTAGGTTGTAAAATCAACAATATATTCTCTGAAATTATTGTCTGTAATAACGGTTGGATTGCCAAAAGGAACGAAAGTAGAGCCGTCATAGATATTGCTCATAGTCCCTATTTGGATACGTCCAGAGCCTGACAATTGGCTACCCCAAGTATTCGCTGCCTTGAAACGCAAGCGGTTTGTACCCGCCGAAAGATTGGCGATTTCAGGACTTATCATCAATATCAAAGACGAATCCAAAGGTGTGCTGCGGAACATAATGGCGCGTTTGGTCGCATTACCAAGCGTTCCACGACTTGTTAGGCGTACATCCACCCATGATTCATTGACTGTTGGTGCGTGATAGGTGAGTTTTGTCCAACATACAGGCAGATTAAAACCTTGTGGCGACGAGTAAGAACCGCTTTCAAAATCTTCGACAAAAGCTGTTCTTGCGCCTTGCGTACAAGGTTCGCTGAATAGATTGAACATCGTGGCATTTGACCAAGACGACCATGTGCCATTTGCTGTACAACGGCTGCGGACAATAGCTCGTAGGCGACCTTGTATCAATGTAATATTGGCAAAAGTATCATTCACAATTCCCGAAGATAAAAACGCGCCGCCACCAGGTTGACTTGTATCATCGTAAAGCAACTGATATTCATACTGAAAAGCATTATTCACTTTTGACCAAACCAATGTAGCTGTTGTGGCAGTAATGTCTTTTGCAAATATTTTTGAAGGTGTCACAGGCGTACAAGTTGCGCTTGCTGTGACGATGATATTAAAACTACAAGTCGCTGCATTGTTTTTAGCATCTTTTGCTGTATAAGTCACTGACGTTGAACCAATTGGAAAACTTTGACCGCTCGAAAAGTTGCTGGATACTGAGGGGGTACCACAATTGTCAGTTGCCGTCGGTGCTGCCCAAGTGGCAATAGCTGTGGTCGCAGTTGTAGTCAAATTGATATTCGCGGGGCAGTTTTGGAAGACGGGCGGTGTTGCATCTGTTGCACAAGGGTCAATGCCGCCGTCTTGAATCAAGACAGAATAGTCCTCAACTTCTCCTGCGGCAAAGGTTTCGCAAGTGGTTGGATAAGCATCTTTTTTCATCGAAATGCGCAGGATTGTCGTGCCTGTTGTTGCCGTTGTAGGTATCGTAACAGATTGATTGACAGTACTGCTGACGCTGTTTTTTTCTAAAACCAACTCCGTATCTTCGTAAGTGCCGTTTTTATTGTAGTCAATCCAAGCGCGGAAAAAGAGGTTGGTTTGGTAGCCCGACCAACTCAAACCGGGCGTTATACTGAGGGGGTAGCTTTGACCTTTTGTAACGGTTGCCGTTTTGTCTTTCCAATCCGAATAACCGACGACGAAGCGGTCATCGCGGGTTTTTGACGTGGCATTGTTGAGATTGGCTAATGTGACGTTGGCAATCCATTCATTCCACGGTGCATTGGATTTTGAAGCACAATTAGTTGTCG
>JAYTMI010000554.1:0-4246 GCA_043728625.1 Saprospiraceae bacterium
GCTTACTGAATTTATAATTTTCCAGTAATCAAAGATAGAATTACTAGCTGAAGTTTTATTGATTTTACTGATCGTGATTGCTTCGCCGCTCTGTATGCTGAATTTCTTATTGCGAATGAAAAACCATATTTTTTGGGAGTTTGTGTGCTGGCTAAAAAATTAAAAAATGAAGCGTTGGCTTGTGTTTTCAGGCATTTAGTTGATAAGGATTTCTTGAATAAAATAACCTAGTTGCTGTTTACTAACAAGGCACAAGCTGCCAACACCATTTGCCATCGCCTCATTCTTACGCCAAACGACGGCTATGGAATTAAGTTTGATAAGTTGTAGCTTTGAGAACTGTAAAGTTGTTACTTTGTAGTCAATTAAAGTACTAAAATGAGTCAGTTTTCATTCATAAAGGATATAGCAAAATATGGTCTTGAAAATGACCAAGAGAAGTTATTGACTGTCTTGAATGAATTGATTGAACACTCAAAAAAGAGCAAGAAAATCAACTTTGCTTTACAACTTCAATCCATTTTAAAGGATACAATTCGTCAACAACAAACCAGCGGTCTTACAAAAGTTGGCTCTGAAAATTATTTACAAAGAGCAGAAGACAGGGAAGTCAACGAACTGATTTTAGAAAAGTTGACAAGTGATTACACTTTTGAAAATTTGGTTTGCGACAACAAAGTAAAAAAGGAACTTGATTATTTTATTAAAGAACATCAAGCTGCTGATTTGCTTCGCAAATATGATTTGCCAATTGCAAACAAAGTTTTATTACATGGTCCATCTGGTTGCGGAAAAACATTAGCGTCTTATGTACTTGCAGGTGAGTTGCAAAAAATGATGGTCGTTGTAAACTTGGGAGCTATTGTGTCTGCAAAACTTGGAGAGACAAGTAAGAACTTGGCAAAAATTTTTAGGAAGGCAGCATCAGAAGAATGTATCATTTTCATTGATGAGTTTGATTCATTGGGAAAGGTCAGAGATTACAGTCAAGACCACGGAGAAATGAAAAGAGTTGTGAATACAATTCTACAGTTGTTTGACTACCTGCCACAAAACAGCATGATAATAGCAGCAACGAACCAAAAGGAAATGGTTGATGATGCTCTGCTTCGTAGATTTGATTTGAGTGTGAAATTTAATTTACCGACTGTAAAACAAATTCAAGAACTAATTTCTCTTACTCTCAAAAATGGTCAGTTTGCTTTTGACAATAAAACGAAAGTTGCAGAAGTTATCAAGTTGTCAAAAGGACTTTCATATTACAGCATTCAGAAAACTTTAGTCACTGCAATTAAGAGAAGTATTTTTAATCAAGCTGAAAAAGTAAAATCAATTACAACAAAAATCAGCACAACTGTTTGGAAGGAATTAATTATTGAAGAGAAAAAATCTCTTGCCAAATAATTTACGCTTCTCCTTCTGCGGTTGCTTCCCCTTCTAAATCTATCTCTGCAATATTCTCAACAATATTTACACTTTCCATTTTGGCATAAAGTTGTCCTGTCAAATTTTCTTCTTTTAGATTTTCTTCAATCGTGATAGCAATTGAAAAGGAATGAGAAATTTGATATTTGGTTTCAGTTCCTGTTAATAATTGAGGACATATCCGACAATTTACTGCAAGTTTAAATGTGTTTGCTTCATTTAGTAATTCAGTTACATTAATTGGAAAGGACAGCTTTTGAGTATTTGAATATGGGATTGGTTTTTCTTTATGTCTTGCACTCTGCGACCAACCCATTCCTGATTTAAGTTTTGATTTTATTCCACCTGTCTTTTCATCTTCTTTAAATAGAATTTCTTTTCCTGTATGATTTTTAAAAAAACCGAAAGCAATATGTATAGGGCAATATGCCAACTGATGATTTAGAATAGGAAGAAAACTGAAACACAAAGTAGCTGATACTTTCAAAATTCCATTTTGTTTTCCTAAATCTAATTTGCTTAAGTATTCGGGAAAGTTCAATGGGAATATTTTTACCTCTTCAGGACTTACTTTATCCTCAATTAAAAAAGTGATTGAGTTCTCATTTGAGTAAACACTTTTTTGAGGTTCAACAAATCCATGCCCTGCCATCTTGGTTAGCAATCGGGTGAATAGTTTTGGAAAACGAATCAAGTTTAAAGAAGCTCCATTAATGATAAGGGCTTTGATGGATTGCGAAGAAATGTTCGGGTAATTCTTTTGAATTTGCGCAGCAATATTCGCAACTAATGGTGCAGAGTAGCTTGTGCCTGCATTAGTGAAAAAACTTTCATTCGGTTTTGCAGAAAGAATTTCCATTGTCGCCTTACTGCCTGTTCCAATAAATCTTCCTTGTTGCTCATAATCTCCCCCACATTCAATTACATCAGGACGGAAATAAAACTTATTGATTTTGTTTTTGGGAAATGAAGAATGTAAATCAATGTGACTCTTTCTTGTAAATAGAGTAGGGAATTCTTTTGAAGTTGAAATGCCTTCAAATATTCCATCTCTCATGGAATCTGCTGCTGCCCCAACAATAAGGTTATTCATACTTTCAGCAGGCGAACAAAGATTGGTTGCTTCTGAAAAGAAGTAGTTCAAATCGTAATGTCTATTGTTATTCATAGCATCGTTGTTATTTGCTGTGCAAATAACAATCAAGCAATCATTATCATAAGAAAACTTGTCAAGTTCAAAAGAATAAGTTGAGTAATCTTCGTTGTTACTTTTATTAGCCGTGTAGCAAGTTGTGAGGACAAATATTTTTATAGAAGGATATTTTGCTTTTGCATTTCGTAATAAAGTCAACACATCCCCCTCTGAAAGAAATCCAGAATTGCTGTCTAAAATTTTTATGGAAAGTAATTTAGCATCTGCTTTTAATTTGCCGCTATACTTTTTGTAATACGCATTTCGTCCAAGAGCTGCTAAAGCTGCTACACCAGTGCCATGTCCGCTACCACTGTCGGCATTATCGGCAAATGCACTTGTTCCTGTAATATTAAATGAATCATCGTTAACGATGATTGAAGCCAAAGGAGTTTGATTGCTAATGCCAGTATCAATAATTCCAATTATTGGTAAATCATCTTCGCTGTTTTCAATTTCAAAACCGTAAGACCTTTCAGGTAGATTAAACTCTGATGGCTTTATTACAGTTGCTAATGATGAGGTGATGCTTAAAACTATGTCAAAATTTTTCGCAATCTCATCTATTAGGACTTCTGTTGAATTAAAAATTTCCAAATGATTTGAATCCGCAAGCAATCTGAAATTTATATCCTTCTCCTTTAAATATTTTTCAAGTGCTGAATAAATTTCACGGGCTGCCTTTTCATCAACTGGAAAATCTGCAAGCATCAAATTCATTAAACTTGTATGTTGCCTGTATTGCACAATATCAGAGGTAGAAAGCAACTTAAATTCTTTGATGTATTTAATCTTGCCAGCGTAATCAGCATTTTCATTTTCTTTTAATTCCTTCTTAATAAACCACTCAATGTTGTTGATGAAAACTTGAAATAAATCCCTGTCAAAAATTGCGAACAAAATTTCATGATTGAATTTTGAAAAGTTAATTCCAAGCAATCCAAATTCTTTAAACCATTGTTGGTAATAAGTTGAAATGTCAAATTGAGATTGAAATAAAATACGGATGTATTCAATGTGTTCTGGAACATCAATTGTTTGACTTCTTTCTTGAATCCTATTAGCTATGTCAGTATTTAAGTTAGCCAAATACCGCCTAAACTCCTTTGCAATTGGATAATAGTTTTTTTCTACTTTGATAATTTTTTCTTTTGGAGAAAATCCAAAATTGAATTTCAAAATCTCTATTTTGTCAGCTTGCTTTTCAGTATTAAGTTTTAAGTGCGGTTTATTTGGCATATTATTTTAAAAAATAGTTCACAAATATATTCGTTATTCCCCCATGAAAATAACATAATGTGATGCGCAGGAAGAAAACAATCTTTCATTTTATTTGCGTTGGGTTTGTGGGTTGGAAAAAAGAAAGTGTGTTTTTATTCGTTAGCATAAAATATTTGTGGGTGGACCTCTTTTAATAAATTTTATTTTGCTTTTGCATTATTGCTGATTGTTGTCAATGTGATTCCCAAAAAAGTTCGTTCAAAGCACCAAGGTTTCTAGTTTGTAGGTTTTTAATAGGGTGCACACAACAAATGCATTTCCCTCATATTTAAAAAAAAATCGCCTCATCCCTCCACAATCTATCCAATTCATTCCCCATTCCAAAATAAAAACCAGCATTTAAAATTT
>JAYTMI010000555.1:0-3933 GCA_043728625.1 Saprospiraceae bacterium
ACTCCTTCCTCTTCTTCCGCCGTGCCTTCGCCATGCGCATTGACACGTATGGTTTTGCAGGTGATTTTTTACACCGTTTTTAGAAATTGTCTGCGTGATTGCATCCTTATTGAGTTGTTTAGTTATGAATGAATAGAATTAAGGTGTTATAGTCCCGAATATTATTCTTTTTGAAGGCGTTTATATTCGAGGAACTTTTGAAGTTCGTTGAACATGGCATCAGGCATAACCTTAGTGCATACTGAGGGGGGGATGCACAGGCGATATTTTGACCGTTTCCGAAATAACACCCGTGGTTTTATGCTTTATTATGACTTTCACATCGCCATTCGGTAGCAATTCGTCTTTGATAAAGTAATGGTCATCATCGAAATCCACATAACCCGACATCTTAGGTACGCCTGTTTTACCACGCCAATAATCCAAGACAACGGGTTCCCACAATTTCGTTTTGGCAGATTTATAAGCGGCATCAATAATGGCGTTGACGACATAACCATCGTAAAAAGTCTCGGCAGGTTCTTTTCCCGTTTCAAGAGCGTTGAACATATCCGTAAACATATTCGTGTAACCCAATTCATGGACTTCGTCACCTACAGGGAAAAGCCAACCACTGCTTGACTCCGCTTTTTCAGCAATGTATGCACTGCTTTTACCAGACGTAAACATCTCAAAACCAGTGCGTAAGAAGCTATTTGTCCAAATCGTTCCTTCACTGCCCATCACTTCGTCGCGCAAATCCATACCGCCTCTGAACGTCCACGATACTTCAAATTGTCCAATCGCACCATTTTCGTATTTGACCAAACCGATGGCATGGTCTTCGGCATCAATCGGTTTGACTTGGGTATCTGCCCAACACATGACCTCAACGGGTCGAATGTCTTTACCGATAAAACTACGTGCAATTTCGATGCAATGACAACCCAAATCCAAGATAGCCCCGCCACCTGCCAATTCGATGTTCCAAAACCATTCGGAATGTGGTCCAGGATGCGTTTCCCTAGATTTTGCCCACAAAACAGTACCAATGGCACCTGATTTGACGCTTGCGAGGGATTTCATAAACTTAGGTGTGTAGCACAAATCCTCCATATAACCCGCAAAAATGCCTGCTTCTTCAACGGCTTCAAGCATAATTTTGGCTTCGGCAGCATTGCGACCGAGTGGCTTTGTGCACAGCACTGGCTTCTTGTATTTTGCACAAAGTAAAACGGCATCTAAGTGAATATTATTAGGCAAAGCAATGACGACAACCTCTGTTTCAGGGTGTTTAACGGCTTCTTCCATGTCCGTTGTCCAAACAGGAACGCCATAATCATTGGCAAAACGCGTGGCGGTCTCTTCCCGCCGCGCATAAACGACCGATACATGGTCTCGATTCCGTTGCCCGTGCAACGCTTCGGCATAAAAGCGACCGATAAAGCCGCCGCCGAGAATGGCTATTTTCTTTCCCATCTAACATTTTTTTTTTTTAATTAACACATAGACACATAAGACACATAGCATTTTTATTTCTTACAAAATGATAAATAAAAAGCTATGTGTTTTATATGGCTATGTGTTAAACCTTATTATTTCAAAACTTTCATTTTTACTGGATCCCAATTAATCACCTTTTTCTGCTGTGCACTCATATTGCAAGCCAAAGACGGTGCGGCAGCACGCAAACCAAACGATGCATCTTCCAAACAAGGTTTTCCTGCACGGATAGACTCAAAAAAGTTGATAAAATGGTCTAATCGAGAATCATAACCTGCGGGAGCTTTAAAGTTTATCTCTTCTGCCCACGTGTTTTTAGTTGTCGCTTCGCCGAATTTAGCCATGTGCCATTGCTTATATTCTTCTTTTTGTTTGGCTGAAAAACTGGTGTAACTGTCGTAACCACCGTAGCCTGTCGTCAAAGGACGTTTGAAAGATTTAACTGTCAAGCCATTGCCGCCGATGTCAATGACCCCCTCAGTACCGACGAGGCGTGTATAAGATTTTCCACCGTTGCCATCGGACAAGTTGACGCGGGTATAGAACTGAAAGGACGGGTGCATGTCCGTTTTCGGATAATCCATGATACCTGAAACGATGTCGAAGGCATCGCGTCCGTCTTTCCAATAGTTCAAATCGCCTAAAGCAAAGATGCGATTGGGACCCAAAGAACCCGTGATGGTATGCAATGCCGTAACGCTGTGTACAAAAAGATCGCCTGCCACACCTGTACCGTAATCGGTGTAATTGCGCCAGCGGAAGAAACGCGTCACATCAAACGGTACTTTGGGCGCACGTCCTAAGAAGCTATCAAAGTCCACGTTTTGTGGCGACGCATCGGTTGGAATAGCGTATTGCCAAGCACCCCGCGCATCGGCACGGTCAGTGACGGCTTCGGCATGGGTTAATTCGCCGATGATGCCCGAAGCCAATTGTTTTTTGGCTTCATGAATCACAACGCTGCTGGCTCCTTGACTGCCGACTTGAAAGACTTTGCCGCTTTTTTTCTGTGCATCAATAATGGCATGACCATATTCAATCTTTTGGACCATCGGTTTTTCACAATACACATGCTTCCCTGCCTTCAAAGCGGCGATGCCAATGACATCGTGCCAGTGGTCAGGCACACAAACGAGGACAGCATCAATGTCTTTTCGAGCAATGACTTCGCGATAATCGCGGGTGGTCATAATATCCTTGCCCCATTTTTCTTTGGCGAAGTCTAAACGTCCATCATAAAGGTCGCAAACAGCTACCAATTCTGTGCCTTCGACTTTGAGGGCAGTATCCATATCGTAGTGCCCGATGATGCCCGCGCCGATGAGTCCGAGCCGTATTTTATCGTTTGCGGTCACTTTTGCTGTGGATTGCAAGGTGTGTGTTGCACGGCTGTAAGCACTTGTGCCGAGAGTAATGGCTGCGGTTGTACCTGTTAGTTTTTTTATAAAATTGCGTCTTTCCATATTGAATATCAATGATTTATGGTTGATTATTAGATTTCAAAATACTGTAGAACTATCGCTGTAACGATAGCATCTGCTATGAGGATAAACCATCGCAGCGATGATTTATGACCGTTTATACTGAGTAGTGCGTTTTATATTTTTTTAGAATTTTATATTTCATAACTAATTGATTATCAACCTTACGAAGGTTTAAAACCTTCGTAAGGTTATTCTCTTTATGCACTTTCTAAGCCTTGTTTTTTAAATAGTTTAGCAATACGCCAAACCAAAAACGCTGTTGTGACAACAATCAAAATCCAATAATAAGTCATATCACCTGTTGCCGTCGGCGTTTGTCCACGTACGCGAGAAAGATAAGTCATAAAAAAGATAAGCCACACATAGAAAATATAGACGTGTTGCATCGTCGGTAAAGGCAACGAGTTGAATAGCTTTTTTTGATAAATAAAAGGCATAACGACTATCATTCCATACGCCAATGCACCGCCCGCAACGCGAAAAGGAACGAGTTCAAAACCACTCATTTTGACGGCTATCGCTAAAAAGACCCAATGAATGATGTGAATGACCGCAAAATCCTTAGTCAGTTGGGTCTTGATGCCTAAAGGGATACTGTCTGTTTCTACTGAGGCGTGTCGTGTCGCATAAATGCCATAAAATAGAAAAAACATGAGCGAAACACGCCCAGACAATCGGGCAGATGCTTGGAAAAACAAGGTCGTGTCGCCTTTGCTCTCCATATAAGCCAACAGCATCACCAGCAATTCAAGGGCAATGCCTAACATGAGGAGTTTGGATATTTTATCTTTCATATCGTTTCTTTTTCCTTAAAAAACAAAAACAAAAACGCCAAAACAGCCACCGTTATCCCCGCAGGAATGAGCCAAAATGATTGCCAATTTGTCACTTCATTGATAGTGTAAGCGTCTTTGACTAAGCCCGATAGGTATGTGCCAATAAACATACCCACGCCATAAGTTGCGAA
>JAYTMI010000556.1:0-4230 GCA_043728625.1 Saprospiraceae bacterium
AAGAAGTTGAAGCGATTTTAGCCCATGAAATCGCTCATGTTTTGCGGAACGATTATATTTTTAACATCATTCAATCGGTCATCGAGGCTTTGTTTTACTTCCATCCTGCTGTGTGGTGGATTTCTGCAAATATCCGTACCGAACGTGAAAACAGTTGCGACGACGTAGCAATTGCCCTTTGCGGCAACTCCATGACGTATGCCAAAGCCCTTGTGAGTGTGCAAGAAATGGCTTATTACGGTTCGCCACAAATGGCGATGGCGTTTGCAGGACAACGCAAAAATCAATTGTTATTTAGAGTGCAACGCATTCTTAAACAACCACATAATAAAACGAATGTTATGGAAAAGCTCATTGCCACTTGTTTATTACTTGTTATGATGGTCGCCTTGTCATTCGGCGGCAATCGTTGGAATAACAATATTAATGCTGAAATTAACGCACTGAATAATATTTCAGCTCTGGTTGAAAGCAATAACAATCCTGAAAATATGCCTTTTGAAGCCTTTGCGACAAAAGACTATGTGAAATTTAAGCACAACGGCGTTTTGGATTCATTTCCCGTCGGCAAAGAAGTAACGGACGGCAATTACAACTATGCCGATAATATGTTTCAAGCCAAGTTGACTGTTAAAGACCATGCTGTGGTGTCTTTAAACATCAATGGCTCTGAAATTAAGGCAACTGAAATTAAAAATCATGTGGGTTTTATCAATAGAATCATCATGCAATCGGCGACACCCCCTCAGTATAATGAGGATAATCAACCGATTAAGCTGCCGAATCTAAATCAGCAGAATAATATTGATAATCAACCCGTTGTGCTGCCCAATCTGAATACCCTTCCAATGCCGATATTCAGCGAAAGCGATGGCAATATGGTTGTGTCAGATGGTCAAGGTGGGCAAACTGTTATCTCACATAAAGAAGATGGGAATACCGTTCAGACTGTTACAACCACGCACCCAAATGGTATGCGTTCAGTCACCAAAACGTATAAAAATGGTGAAACGATAAGCGAGACTTTTGATAAAAGTGGTCGGCAAATTACCAAAAACATAGCAAATGCAAGCAATAATTGGCGTAATACAGTAGAAAGACCTGAACAACCAGAAAGACCTGAAACGCCGCCAAATGATGAAGACAGAGCAGAGCGCGTCAATGAATTGAGAGAAGAAATGAACGATTTAAAAGAAGAAATTACGCAATGTGATTGTCAAACGAACATTGATTTTAGAGAAAAATTGAATGCCCGGATTGTTAAAGTTTTGAATGGTTTGAACAAAGGTTTGTCTGAAAATGAGGCTAAAATAGAGTTTAAAAACATCCAAAGAGCTTGGGAAAATGGTGAATGTGATGATAAAGAAGATAAAGGTGACAAGGGCGATAAAGGCAGTAAAAACAGTAGCTCAAATTTCATGAAAATCAAAGGTGATTTTGAAGCCCAAATACCTAAATCAAAGTATGCTATCTCCTTTACGGGCATTGTCACCGACATAAAAAACAATGAAGTTTCGTTAGATGGTTCTTTGAATTCATCAATTAATAGGGATTGAAATATGAATGATAAATGATGAAGTGTCATATTTCATATTTCATCATTAATAAAACATATCCGTTTTTTCGTACTTTTTTGATTTGAAAAAAAGGGATTCTAATATAAAAAAAAATCAATCCCTTTTTTCAGATTTATATCTACGATTTTTTTCGTAATGATGCAACTATCTTAAAAGTCCTTATGTCTTTGACAATAGTTTGACAAAACGCCCAAACCTCCAACTTTCAGTCATAAAAACTTTTGCCCAAATTATAATTTGAGACCTAATGACAGGGCTAATTAGGTGTCAAATTATTTTTTGGAGCGATTGCAGATTTTAAAGAGGTCACTTTTGTAGAAAATTTCCAATCCTTTTTGGTCTTGGTATCTCAATTCATTCTCAAATAGTTGTGAATGATTAAGCTATTCGTTTGTAAAAAAAGTCGGCTAACGAGCCAACTTCGTTGATGGAAAAACAACATTTTCATAAATGTCTTCGAGGGAAATAGAAACCCCTAAGGAACGTAAAAGAATAGAGTGATTCGGGTCTTTTTCTGTCTTAATACGCCATAAATCGGGTTCTTCTCGAAATCGAGTTTCAACATGGTGCTTTCGAGGATCAATTAACACATATTCATGGAAAGACGGCAAATGAGTATAAAGGTCAAATTTACCTTGTTTGTCATAGGCTTGAGTAGCACGAGACAAAACTTCGACAACGAGTAATGGATTTGTCAATAAATACTCTTGGTTTTTGTAGAAAATAGGTGATTCGCTTATCACTAAGCCGTCAGGATAAACAGAAATATTTTCAGATTCAATATATATTTTTTGACCATCGCCAAGGACTAAATATTTTTTTGAAAGTAGTTTGACGGCTATTTTTATAGCTGCCGAAACGTTACCCGATGTTAAGTTGTGATAAAATTTAGCGTTTGGCATTTTAACAATTTGACCATTATAAAATTCATGTTTGTCCACTGACTTCTCTTCTCGGCGGAGATACTCGTCAAGTGTATAAGTTTTCTGTACTTTTTCTTTTTTCTTTAATTCTGCCGTTGCGACCATGTTTATAGAGATTTAAAATTTTTGTGCAAGTTAATTTTTTTTGAGTAAAACTCAAAGCCATAAAAAATATTTTATTTTAAAACATTCAAAATCAAGATGTTATGAAGACTTTGCTTTGCAACCAAAAATCAATATTTCTGATACCCCTCAGTATTTTTGCTTTTTTACTTTTGTTTTCAATCAACAAAACCACTGCTCAAACACAAAATAACACGACTACTGATACTGTAAAATATGTTAAAAACCCCAAGCCTTCACTCAAAGCGACACGTATTACGAAGCCGCCAAAAATTGATGGTCAACCCAACGATGATTGTTGGAAAAACCTGCCTATTGCCGATGATTTCGTCATGCACCGTCCGCAACCTTATAAGAAATCACCTTTTAAAACAGAGTTTAAAATAGCTTATGACGACATCGCCATTTATGTTTTGGGTTATATGTATGACCCTGAACCGAATAAAATCAGACGCGAATTGGCAGCAAGAGACAATTTAGGTGTCGCAACAGACTTGATAAATGTCGGTTTTGATACTTATGACGACGACCAAAATGCTTTTCGTTTTGGCGTAACGGCGGCAGGGGCACAATTCGATTCACGGGTATCGAATGGCAATGACACGGATTTCAGTTGGGATGCAGTTTGGGAAAGCGAAATATCTATGCAAAAAGATGGTTGGGTAGCAGAGTTAAAAATCCCGTTTTCAGCCTTGCGTTTTGCTGAAAAACCTGACCAAACTTGGGGTTTACAAATTGCACGGGGCATCAATCGGGCAGCAGAAGAAGGCTCTTGGGCGGGTTTTGACCCTAAAATTGATGGTGTTGTCATTCAATACGGCTCTTTGACGGGTTTAGAAAACATCAAGCCGCCTTTGCGTTTGCAATTTTCGCCTTATTTGGCAACGGGTTTACAACATTCTCCTTCCTTAGATGGCAATGGCAATCTTTTGAATTATGGCACGCAAAAACAAATAACAGGCGGTTTGGATTTGAAATATGGTATCAACCAAAGTTTTACGTTGGATATGACTTTAATTCCTAATTTTGGTCAGGTGCAGTCTGATAATCAAGTATTGAATTTAAGCCCTTTTGAAGTACAGTTCAATGAAAATAGACCCTTTTTTACTGAGGGGTCTGAAATCTTTGGCAAAGGCGATATTTTCTATTCAAGGCGCATCGGAGGTCAACCGAATGGTTATTGGAATGTACAAACCAATGATAATGAAGTGATTAAGAGTAATCCATCGGAAACGCAGCTTTATAATGCCACGAAGGTTTCAGGCAGAACGAAAGGCAATCTCGGCATCGGTTTCCTCAATGCAGTCACTGCACCCATGTATGCAGAAATAGAAAATACAAAAACGGGAGCGATTCGGCGCGAACAAACGGCGGCTTTAACCAATTACAATGTCTTTGTATTGAGCCAAGCCTTAAAAAACAACTCTGAAATCAGTTTTACGAATGCCGCTACCCTACGCGAAGGTGGTGAACGTGATGCGAATGTGTCGTCTTTTTTCACTCGTTTGAGGGATAAGAAAAACAAATACGAAGTACAAGCTGGCGGTCGTTTAAGCCAAATATATGAAAAAGATGCAGACGTAAATCGTGGATTTACAACCAATTGG
>JAYTMI010000557.1:0-3750 GCA_043728625.1 Saprospiraceae bacterium
TTAGAAGTTAGAACAGGTATCGCTAAAACAGGTGTTGTGGGCATTTTGAAAGGGGGAAAAACAGGTCCTGTTGTTGCGCTTCGTGCCGATATTGATGCCTTACCTGTAACAGAACGTGTAGATGTACCTTTCAAATCAACCGTAAGAACAATGTTTAATGGCATAGAAACAGGTGTGATGCACGCTTGTGGACATGATTGCCATGCGGCTATTTTGATGGGGACAGCCGAGGTATTGAGTCAAGTCAAAAATGACATAGCCGGAACTGTGGTATTTATCTTTCAACCCGCAGAAGAAGGCGCACCCAAAGGCGAAACAGGCGGCGCAGGCGATATGATAAAAGAAGGTGTGTTGGATAATCCAAAAGTTGAAACCATTTTTGGGTTACACATGAGCGCACAATCGCCTGTTGGCACAATTTCTTATCGTTCAGGTGGTTCACAGGCGAGTTCTGATAGATTTACAATTACTATTCATGGCAAACAAACACATGGTGGCATGCCTTGGGGTGGCGTTGACCCTATCGTAGTAGGCTCACAAATCGTTATGGGTTTACAAACAGTGGTTAGCCGCATGACACCGCTGACAGAATCGCCTGCTGTGATTACAGTGGGCATGTTTCAAGGTGGTGTTCGGGAAAATATTGTTCCAGAAGAAGCTAAACTTACAGGGACTATCCGTGTTATTGATGCTAAAATTCAGAAGCAAGTCCATGAAAATATGCGGCGTATGGTGACAAACATCGCCGAAGCTTCAGGTGCTACTGCTGATATCAATATTGAAATTGGCAACCCTGTTACTTATAATGACCCAGCGTTGACTAAGAAAATGTATCCAACATTAGAGGAAACCGCAGGCGAAAACAATATACGCGTTCCAATGGCAACAACTGCTGCAGAGGATTTTGCGAAATATCAAGAGCGCATACCCGGTCTTTTCTTCGGTTTGGGAGGCATGGCAAAAGGCAAAACGGCTGCTGAAACGGGACCACACCACACGCCTGATTTTTATATAGATGAAAGTGGATTTGTTTTAGGCGTTAAAACTTTTTGTCACTTAGTAGTAGATTATGCGGCGAAGAAGTAAAAATACTGAGGGGGTGTTGTAGGCTGCCCATTTAATATCAAGCAGATTATTAGACGGGTGCGCTTACAGAAAATGATTTTAAAATTATAGCTTTGCAACGCAAAAAAAATAAAATATGATAGGCTTACAAACATTGAAAGACATAGAAGGGTCATTTAGGCAATTCGGATATGAAGCGGAAGACGTTTTTAACGCTCTTGCAGCCTGTTATATTGATACGTTTAATATCCAAAAGTCTGAAAAACTGACTAAAATATATGAAAAAGGTAAGCAAGTATCTAATATCGTATTTAAAGACACTGTTCTAAGAGAAATAGTTATATATCATGTCAAAATTGACAAACAAGGCGATAATTTGCCAGTTATTTATCAATACTTTTTGGCTAAGAGATTTAGAGATATTACAGGAAAGTTCTTCACACCCAAATTAGTAGCGGCTCAAATGACTGAAATGTTACCGTTAAAAAAAGACGCTGTCATTATGGACCCGACTTGTGGTGGAGGTACTTTTTTGAATGAAGTTTCCAAACATTGGCATAATACACCGTGTACACTTATTGGTAATGACATTGATGAAATGCTTGTCTGTTTAACAGAATTAACACTAAAAATAAACAAAAAAGCAAATCATCATATAGAATTAATTTGCTCAAATTTATATTCGCCAAACGACTATTTAAAAAAATGGTTTGGTAAGGTTGACTATGTTTTAGCCAATCCACCTTTTTCGTTGCCAATTGAATATTTTTCATCAGATAGCAAATTGTTTAATTTAGGTTATCGAAATAGTGATGCTTTATTCATTGATTTGGCTTTCGACTTACTTAAACTGGGCGGACGATTAGTTTGCTTGTTGCCACACTCTATCGTTTCCAATAAAGAATATGAAAAACTAAGGAAAATAGTTGAAATAGATTGGCACATTTCAGCAGTCATTATCCTCCCCGAAGGTGTTTTTCAATCAACTGCCCATACGACTACACGAGCAGATATAATCGTATTAGATAAAAAATGCTTTGACAACAGAAAGACCAAAACAATTTTCTCAAATGTTACATCTGTTGGTGTACCTTTGAAAACGAAACAAAAACAAGTGGAAAGTAATGATTTGCGAGAGATTTTACAATCAAAAGAAGTTGCTGAAATATTAGGCATATCTATATGAAGAAAAACGGATTTACATTTGTTTCCATAATCGAGACCTGCCAAATTGAACCAGGTGTATGGAATCCTTATTATTACAAAGAAAATCATATTGGTTATTCTTTGTCCGATTATGTCTTAGTGCAAAAAATAGAAAATCATAAGCAGGACATATCCCTTTGCGATTTTGCACCAATCGAATACAAGAATATTCCGAAAGGTGAGTTTTTGACCTTTTCATTAGAAGAAAATTATTTAAATGAAGGACGTTATAGTGTGATAGGTGAACAAATATTGCTTTTTGGAACAATGCGGGCTTATCTTGGTAACGTATTAGTAACGCCAAAAGCAGAATGGATTGAAAAGGCAAATCCTTTATTTTATCCTATCAATTCTGAATTTGTACAAATAATTCCTAATGACAATTTAATGTATTTTTGGTGGAGTTATCTCAAATCACCTCATTTTTTAAATCAAATGCCCACAGGGAGTGGGGGTACTCGCCCACGAATTAGTGCAGAGAGTTTAGCTCAAATACCTATAAATGTTCCTAATATTGAGGAAAGAACTGAAATAAATAATCAATTGTTTGAATTAGCCAAAAGTGCTTGGAATAATTTTAATTATTGTAGAAAAATCATAAAAAAACAACTCGTCACAGCGTAATTATGCCCGATATAACACAACACGACATCTCAACTTTGCGGGAAACATTTATGCCATTAGTAGGAATGAAAATAGATTGGTTGAGTATTCCTGACCAAGCTCTGCAAGGTTTCGAGCCAAGTCAAGTCGCAGTCATTGTCAATACTTTATTAGACGGTATCTTACCTCAAATTCAATTACTTGCAACGACCGAAGAAAATAAAGCAAAGTTGAAGAACATAGGGCTTCATAAAGCACCAAACGCTATAGGGCAACGTGAAAGTTATCCTGATTATGTCCATATTTCGGGTAAAAGAGTAGAACTCAAAGGTTTGTTTGTCGATAATATAGACTTGAAACTCAAAAGACCACCTACACCAAGAGAACCATCGGCAAGACTTAAAGAAAATGTAACATTGGAAAATATTGATGCTGCAAAAGATATTTTGCTTATCGCTGCCGTTCAAATACAAGAAGAAAATGGCATGTGTTCACCTTTTATCGTTGATATTGAAGTGTTTTCAATGGTCGAATGTTTGAGGGCAAGAGATAATCGTCTTTATGAAACAGGTGGAAAATGGATTTCAAGACTTCCCAAAGTCATCAGCAATTCAGGACAGCGAAAATTGAAAGCGGGTCAATCATTAACCGATGATGACTATGAAAAAGATACAAATTTTGGAAAACTTAAACGTATTCCTTATAAGCCACTACAAGATTTTTTAAGTAAGTGGACATAGCTACCCCCCTCAGTATAAAAGCTTTAAATTCAATCAAAAAACATTTTATGAAGATGTTAAAAAAACTATGTGTGACACTCCTATTGATGTCATTTTCCCTACAAACAGATGCGCGACCCGCCCATTATTTTTGGGG
>JAYTMI010000558.1:0-1770 GCA_043728625.1 Saprospiraceae bacterium
TTTGAATTCGCAAACTCGGCTCAATTACCAAACGTTTTAAACTCTTGCGATAGCGGACATAACCCGCTAATTCAGTCGTATTTTCATTCTGTTTATAAGTAAAACCCAATGGGCTCGTGAAGGCGACATTCGTACTAAATCCGCTAATATCAGCCCCATATTTCAATTCACTGTTGTTGCCAAATATAGTAAAATCCAAACCGGCATTAAAACTACTGACGCCACTTTTACGCGGCGTTGGATCTTTCTCTTGAAGCGAAATATCGTAATTTGAATAGGCTAAATTGCCGCCGACAATCATTTTTAAACCGACTGGAATCAAAGTGAAATTCGCTCCATAGCCTTTTGTATTCCAATTCAAATCAGCCACATTCGTATATTTCACTGCATCTTTAAAATTAAAACCAAAGACATTAAATTTGCTACCGTTGCCACCGACGAAGGAGATTTTACCATAATAATCGTTGTAATCAAAAGGCAATCCTGTGCTATCTTTTGCAGCATAATTATAAATATTCTTAGAAATTTGAGGTAAAAGTGACTTTTTACCCGTAAACATGAAGGAAATGCTGTTGCCATTGTCATTTTTCAAAGGGATAATCGGACCTTCGAGCAATACCTTTGCTTGAAAAGGTGAACCGCTGATTAAGCCACTGAACCGTTTTTTATTGCCCTCCCTTGTTTTCAAATCCACGACCGCACTGATTCTACCCCCATATTCTGCATTAAAACCACCCGTCAAAACATCGACACTTCTGATGGTTTCGGTCTCAAAAACGGAGAAAAAACCGATGGAGTGAAAGGGGTTATAAATGGTCATGCCATCCAAAAGGATTTTATTTTGAACAGGGCTACCGCCGCGTATATATATCTGTCCGCCCTGATCACCAGTACTGATAACACCTGCCAAAACGGGCAAATACTGCGCAATATCAGGCGCGCCCCCCGTAGAAGGCAATGCTTTGATTTGCTTGGCAGTCACCGTTACTTTGGAGACTTGCGTGGTCGTCCGCGCCACATCTTTTTTAGCACTCACTTCCACTGTTTCAAGGCTTTTAGCCATTTCACTCAGGTAAAAACTCTTGTAGATGATACCCCCCTCAGTAATTTCGACTTTTGCCTCCAAACTATCATAACCGATAAAAGTGACAGCGAGCGTCCGATTACCAATAGGCACATTATTGATTTGATAAAAACCATTCAAGTCAGTACTGGCTCCTAATGTTGAACCGCTGGCATCGTTGGATTTCAAAATGACATTGGCATAAGGAATCGGTTGCCCGTTGGCTTTGTCATAAATATTGCCCCTGACAATTGCCGCTTTTTGAGCAAAAACCGTTAAGTTGAATAAGATAAATAATAGTGTAAGATTTTTTTTCAACATGATGATAGTTTGATTGTTTAATTCTCAAAGTACAATATTAAGGCACTCAGTTTATATTTTAAATAAAATTAGATGTTTCAGTGAAAAGAAAAGATAATTAACTCTTTCTTTAAGGTGCAGCGCACCGACACCTTTCGCAAATAATATTTCGGTGCGCTGCACCTTACAAGACGTTAGTTGGCAGTTACTACAAATATTTGGGTGCGCTGCACCTATGCGTAATATGAGTAATCAAATTTAATTCAATAAAATGACACCCCCTCAGTATTTTCATTGATTTATTCACTCTCGAACATGTATTTAAGTGAAAATACTGAGGGGTCTTTTTCTACCTTTGTCTGAAAAATAATCCATTTTCTTTTTTAATTCATGAAAAAAACAATAGC
>JAYTMI010000559.1:0-1810 GCA_043728625.1 Saprospiraceae bacterium
AATTCACTGAAACGGGTACGATTGGCGGTCATCAAGGTTTTGATGTTAATCGGTTGAATATACCTTATAAGGAGTTATTGAAAATGGCGGGGTATTGAACTTGTTGAAATGGGAACGCGGATGATGCGGATTGTGCGGATTTGCGCTGGTTTTTTTTTGAGTTTTGCTTGAAAATCAGTGCTCATTCGCTTAATCCGTGTCATCCGCGTTCTTTTTTTGTTGCAATTACTGAGGGGGTACTCACAAAGATAATTGGCTTATATTTTTATGGGATATTGTCACCACCGAATAAAGCCGAACCCCAAGTAAAGCCGATCGTGAGTAGGTCTGACCTCAAGCGCACTTATCCCACTTCTCTCAAAGTCTTTGAGCAACGAACAAATATGCGCTTGCACTCGTTAAGACATTAATACATTTTTTTTAACAATAAAAAAACTAATCTAATGCAAAAAAAAATTACATTCTTTTTCCTTCTTTTCCTTCAAGTTTCTCTATTCAGCCAAGGCTGGATACGCAATTATTCTACAGATTCGATTCGACTCTATGATGTCATAAGTATTAAATCCAGCGGTTATTTGGCTATTGGCAGGAGTCCGGCTTTTGGTGAAAAATTTCTGACGGTCATTAAATTTGATGAAAACGGGCAAAAAGTCTGGCAAAAGACCTTTAATGATGTGACCATTAATCCAAACTTGACCGAATTACCAGCCATGCGTATTATCCCGCTCTCTGACGGTGATTATTTAGCCTATTGCAGAAATGAAGTAGGCACTACCGATGTTTTAAAAATAGATGTCAATGGGGTGAGAAAATGGAGTAAACGAATGTCACTAACCAATTTTGCGGTTAAAAATGCCAATAATGAACTGTACATGACGGGTAAGTCCACAGAACTATCAACGGAGGTGCTGGTCCGAATGACATTAACGGGTGTGCAAAGTTCGCAGGTGATAAACGGTGTGCGATTTAAAGATTTCGATGTGCGTTGGGATGGTATTATTGGGAATCAATTTGGCATAAACAATATCGTTAAAGTCAAATTTGATGGCACACAAGTATTTTCAAAATCATTCAATAGCCAAGTCCAGCCGTTTTTTGATGCTCGAATACAACGTTTCGATAATGGTTATTTGATATTGACGGATTCATTTACTTTGGTAAGTGTGGATACTTTGGGGGCTGTAAGATGGGTAAAAAGAGCGGTTCTTCAAAATCGGACTTATCCTTTAAAACACGTTATGGTGAATGCTCAACAAGACATTGTTGGTGTAAGCTTTTCTCCCGGTGCCATACCAACGCTTGACATTTTAAAATTTGATAAAACAGGTACAGCTCAATCGGTCAAAAAAATTCCCTTACAGAGTGGTGCTTATTATCTCATAGAATCAATAACTGCCGCGAATGGTGGCGGCTATACGGTTGCGCTTTATGCTTCTGGACCATCCTTACCTTTTGGCATTTCTACGCTCTTGAAATTTGATGAAAATGGCAATTTGTACAATGGTTTCATCAATGGAAAAGTGGTGCAAGACTTGAACAGCAATTGCCTTATCAATCCCACAGATAAAGCTTTTCGTTCTGTCATTTTAAATGCTAAAAAAGTCAATGGCACCAATGCCGATCAGTTTTGGGGCTATACTGATTCATTGGGTAATTATTCTATGAATGTGGATACAGGCACTTATACGGTACAAATCCTGCCCCCCAATAATCTATGGCTCGCTTGTGCGAACAATATTGTTTCAAAAACCTTGACGCTTTCAAACAATAAAGATTCTATCAGTTTTGCCCTAAAAGCAAAATCGAATAC
>JAYTMI010000560.1:0-1956 GCA_043728625.1 Saprospiraceae bacterium
CCCGTGTATTTTATTATTTTTTCGATGGGTTCATTCTCGGCAACAGTAAGGCACTTGATTGGGCAGTGATTATGAAAATTGGTGGTCAAAAAGGTAGAATAGCGGGCTATAGGTTAGGATTAAAGATGCTTGATATTTAGTCCAAAAAATAAAAAGGAAGTTGGATAAAAGCGTTATTTTTGTCAGATAAAAACGCAATATTTTCCTATTTTAAGCAAAAAAAGTTATAGAACAGCTAACTTTCGGCTCAAATAAT
The DNA here is from genome assembly GCA_043728625.1 of Saprospiraceae bacterium. GTDB lineage: Bacteria > Bacteroidota > Bacteroidia > Chitinophagales > Saprospiraceae > JAAFJT01. The sequence continues at coordinate 257 of JAYTMI010000560.1, forward strand.
AGCTTATGAAGAAATCATTCAAATATTGGACACGAGATGACCTATTTACAGAAATCGGTTTAGACCGAACGGATGAGAATATTGTATTAGATAAATGGCTCAATAATGATGCCTCTATTGAGGGGCAAGAAAAAACATTTTTAGAAAGTCTAAGCAAAAGGGCAGAACCGTATATTGATAATTGGAATGAAGTCGAATTGCGCGAAAAATTTATTTACAAAGTGACTGATTTAGTGGATTTTGATATGCCACAATATAAATGTACATTTTTTGCAGAACGCTATTTAAGTGTTACAATTAAACAGGTCACACTCTATGGTTTTGCAGATTGGATGGTCGCAAGTGGTATGACAAAACCCAAAAATCCTTATTTTTTTATACATGAATACAAACCCGAAACGGAGAAACAAATAGATGGGAGAGGGCAATTACTCGCTATTATGATAGCCACCCAAGCATTGAATAAAGATGATGAACCCATTTATGGTTGTTTTATTCATGGGCGCATGTGGTTTTTTGTTGTATTGACAGATTTGAGTTATACGATTAGTCGGGCATATGATGCGACACAATTAGAGGATTTGATGAACATTGTGAAAATATTGAAAAAACAGAAAGAAATCATATTAGGGCGGCTTAAAAAATCATTAGTTGAGGTAAAGCATTAGAATTTTTTTATTCGCTTAATCCTCATCATCGTCTTCTTGATTTTTTTTACTTTTCTTGGCTTTAAAATCCGTTTTAAGGTCATATCGCACGATGTGGGTTTTAATTTCAATGCCTTCAATGGTTTCTATACTTTCGACAATTTTAGGATTTGTAATCGTGGAGCGCACAAAAACCAAGTAAATACCCGTCGTTAAATTCAATTTTTTAATGTAGTAGGCTAATTGGGTTTTACCTTCTGCAAACTGCACCGTATCGCTATAGACTTTTGTTTCGACTACATATTCAAAGCCTTTGACATTGATAACCCTATCGCTACGTCCCAAAGCCACACTCGGTTCGAGATAGGTTTTTCCACCCACAAGAATCATTAAAGCGTTGATATAGGTGTCGAAACTATACATCAAAGCGGCTTCTTTCAAAGAAACATACGTGCCATCAGGATTTTTTTCTCTAAAAAAACGAAAGCCTTTTCGGTCTGCGTATGCTTTATAGTTTTTAATGATTTTATCTATATCAATTGTTGCATAGATGCGACAATATTAAAAAGCCTGCCAATGTACTTTTTCACCAACGGTCACGACGACAAACCCAATCAGATTAGGGCGATTGCCTAATTTTTTTGTGGCAATATAGTTTTTCAATTGTGTGCGTGCTTCTTCAAAAGTTGTTTTCAGGGCTTTAGTACCTGCTTTTTTGAGATATTTGAGTTCTATGACTACATCATATTTAGGATTATGAGGCTGAATACCTTCGAGAAAAATATCCATGTATTGTCTCTCCGATTCGTATTCTGAGTGAATATAGTAAAACTGCTGTTGGTGCAATAATGTTAGAAAAATCATTTTCAAAGACACTTCTCTAAATCCTTGAGCATCGCGGACAGAACTACTTGCAAGAATCAACTGAACTTGGTCAAAAAACGGTTGAGGGTTACCTTCAATCGCCAAAGTTCGGAGTGCTTTATTAACATCCGTATTGTCAATCGGCAAATGTGCTTGGGTTTGAAGCATCGTAAGGAAATAATCAGCATA
>JAYTMI010000561.1:0-7468 GCA_043728625.1 Saprospiraceae bacterium
GATATCCGAAAATAATTATGGTTTCTTATAGTGTCCTTGCTGAATCCTAACCTTATGGTTGGGATTTTTTTTGGAAAATACGTATCAACAAACAATCTATTTCCCATTTTATAAGGCAGATAATCTGGTAAAAACGCAACGAAAAATGTCATAACGACACTTTTATAATTATCATTCATTTTTTATTATCATTAAAATATAAAATTTAATTTTGATTATTAAACCCAAAGCCATATCTTTATCCTCAAAAGTCACTAAATACGAATTTATCCTTCTCTTTCCACAAATCAAAACTGATAATGATATGAAAATTGTCTCCACCATTCTGAAAAAAAAGAAGCACGGCTTCATCAGCGTTCCACCAACGACTTCTGTGTTAGATGCCATTAAAATTATGGCTGAAAAAAATGTCGGCTCTGTCCTTGTCATGAACGGCGATACTTATTTAGGTATTATGACCGAACGTGATTATGCCCGTAAGGTGATTTTGAAGGATAAACATTCTTCTCAAACCACAGTAGGCGATATTATGTCCACAGATATACCTCATGTCAAGCCACATGATACGATTGAGCATTGTATGAAACTTATGGCAGCAAGTAATGTTCGTTATCTCCCTGTTTTTGATAATGGTTTATTGATTGATATTATATCTATCTTGGATGTAATTCAGGAAACTGTAAATGAACAGAAAGAAACAATAGGTGAATTACAGAGTTTTATTTATACGAATTATGTAACTTAAATAGTGGATAGATTATAGTGAATAATGGATAGTGGATAATTTTGCAATTTATTGAAAATCAACATATTGTATAATGCAAAGAAACTATTTTCTCTCCAAACTAATATAATATACTGAGGGGGTTCAAAGTTTTTAACACAACTTTGTACCCCCTCAGTATTTTGTACAATTTTCTTTTTTTATGAATGTTCTAAATAATACATACCAACACCTGCTAAATAACCCGCAAGGGCATAAAGAGAAATACGTTTTAGATACCAAAGAAAATCAATTTTCAAAATGCCCATCGAAGCCACACCTGCTGCTGAACCAATAATCAAAATTGACCCGCCTGTGCCAGCGCAATATGCCAATAAATTCCAGAAATCGTGGTCAGGTGGAAAATGGGATAAATCATACATGCCCATTGACGCAGCGACAAGCGGCACGTTGTCCACAACAGCCGATAACAAGCCGATGAGCGTATTGATGATGTAAATATTTCCAAATGTCTGGTCAAGTAAAGTTGCCGCGTGGTGTAAATGTCCAGAAACCTCTAATGCGCTGACTGCCAACAAAATACCAAGGAAAAAAAGAATACTCGGCGTGTCAATTCGATGCAACATAGCTGCTACGGAATATTCGCGGCGCACGGATTCAGCATCTTCTTTGCGACGGTGCAACAATTCAGTGATGTACCATAACACACCGACAGACAATAAAATACCCATAAAAGGGGGCATACCTGTGAAGTATTTGAATGCAGGAACGGACAGCAAAGCTAATGCGCCCAGTATGAACATCAACAGCTTTTCAGCAGGTGTCGTCATCGTTTGATTTCCCTCTTCATCTGTCTGTTTTTCGATGGGTTCAATCTGCCCCTTTACAAAATAAGTAGCTAAAAAAAGCGGTATTAATATATTGGCAATTGAAGCGAGAAACGTAGCTTTCATAATATTAAAAGTTGTCACTTGACCACCAATCCATAACATAATCGTCGTCACATCTCCGATTGGCGACCAAGCACCGCCCGCATTAGCAGCAATAATGATAAAACCGCCTAATAGCCAGAGCGTTTCTTTGTTGGAAGTTAGTTTACGTGCCAAGGCACACATAATGATAGCCGTTGTCATGTTATCCAAAATAGACGAAAGGAAAAAAGACACCAAAGAAATGACCCATAGCAATTTGACGAGGTTTGTTGTCTTAATTCTGTCTGTTATAACACGAAAGCCGTCGTGAACATCTACCAATTCCACAATCGTCATAGCACCCAAAAGGAAAAACAAAATGCTGGCGATATTGCCTAAATGTTCGGTGAGTTTTCCTTCAATAAAGGTCTGCGCATCGGCGGGCATACTGGCTGATGCGTCTATAAAAGCGGGCATTTGGGGTAAACCTGCTAATAAAATGACCCAACAAAAAACACCCGTCAGTAAAGCCGAGGCTGCTTTGTCCAATTTGAAGGGATGTTCCATGGCTATCATAAAATAACCGAGGATAAATGTGAAAATGATTAGTATTGCCATTATTTTTTGTAACTTTATATGAATTAAATATACACCGTATGATAACTGTTGTCATTGTATCTATCATAATCGTCATGTTGGCGTTTGCCTCATTCAGCGTGCGCCTCATTTTCAAAAAAAATAGTGAATTTAGAGGGACATGCGCGAACAACAACCCTTTTTTGCAAAAAGAAGGTGTGGTTTGCGGTGTCTGTGGTCGTAAAAGTGGCGAGCCTTGTGGCGAAGAAGTGAAAAACTAAAAATTGCCGACTTGAGCTTCTTCATAAGCTTGCTTTTCGTTTTGAAAAATAAATAAAGCCGCTACACCCAATTGAGCCGCTTTAACCTTTGCTTTATCCAAACCCATCACCATAAAAGCGGTTGCCAACGCATCGGCATCTGTACAGTTATTGGTGATGACAGAAACACTCAATAAATTATGCTGAATGGGATATCCAGTCGAAGGGTCAATCATGTGGCTGTATTTTTTCCCATCGCGTATGATGAATTTGCGATAACTGCCTGAAGTCGCTAACGATTTTCCATCCAAAGACACGATGCGTTGTAAAGGTCTCCCCACCGTATTTTCTGCATTTTCTAAGGGTTTGTCAATACCAATATGCCAAAACTCTCCTGATTCATTTTTGCCAGAAGTGCGTACTTCGCCACCAATTTCAATCATGTAGTTGCTAATCCCTTTATTTTCAAGGAATTGCGCTATTAAATCCACGGTATAGCCTTGTGCAATGGCATTAAAATCTACTTGATTACAAGGGTTTTGTTTGATTAAAATACCCTTTTCTAAACGTACTTTTTGCCAACCGCAACAGGCTAATAGATTTCTAATTTCAATACTATCGGGCATGGTTTCATTTTTTTTTAAATGAAAACCCCAACGTTTTACAAGTGGCGAAACGGTGACATCGAATGCCCCCTCAGTCATTTGAGACATTTCCATGCTGCGCTTAAAAATATTGGTGAAATGCTCATCTGCAACCGTATTTGGCGTGTTTTTATTAAAATTTGAAATAATAGAAGTCGAATCCCATAAAGACACACTTTTGTCAATGAGCCTAAAAAGGCTATCGGCTTGTTGGGCAAAATTGCGTTCCAAACTATCAAAATAGATAATACTAAAAGTCGTTCCTTGCGCTTTTCCTTCTAAATGGGTATAGGGTTTCACCTGTTTAGGTGAATTACAAGCAAAAAAGAAAACAGAAAAGGCTGCCAGAAAGAAGCATTTTCTCCATCGTTTTGTTTGAATACCCCCCTCAGTAAAAATGGTCATTTCTAATATTTTAAATACCAAAATCATCAAATGCAATGTTTTCTTTTGAAACGCCTAAGTTATCAAGCATTTTTTGCACAGCCGAAAGCATCATCGGCGGTCCGCAGAGGTAGTACTCAATCTCTTCGGGGTCTTCATGTTCGTTTAAATAATTATCCAAAACAACTTGATGGATAAACCCTACATACCCTGTCCAATTATCTTCTGGCAATGGTTCTGACAAGGCTATTTCAAATTTAAAATTTGGGAACTCTGCTTCAATTTTACGAAAATCGTCTTCATAAAAAATCTCTCTCATGCTCCTTGCACCGTACCAATACGACACTTTTCGCCCCGTCCGCAATGTGTGGAAAAGATGGAAAATGTGGGAACGCAAGGGTGCCATACCCGCGCCACCGCCAATATAAACCATTTCTGCATCCGTATTTTTGATATGAAATTCACCATAAGGACCGCTTATCGTCACTTGGTCGCCGGGTTTTCTTGAAAAAGTAAAGGATGAACACAAACCGGGCGGCACATCAGCAAAGCTATTTTTCGCTCTATCCCACGGCGGCGTGGCGATGCGTATATTGAGCATAATTTTATTCCCTTCTGCAGGATGGTTCGCCATCGAGTAAGCACGGAAAACGGGTTCGTCAACATTGAGTTTTAAATCCCATATTTTAAATTTATCATAGTCATCACGGAATTTATCGTCAATTTTATACAGGTCTTTATTGAAATCTAAGGACAATTCTGGCACATCTACTTGAATATAATCGCCAGATTTGAATTTCAAGCTCTCTCCTACTGGCAGTTTTACGACAAATTCTTTTATAAAAGTGGAAACATTGTCATTTGAAACGACTTCACAATCCCATTTTTTTATACCAAAAACAGCGTCTGGCACACCGATTTCCATGTTCTGTTTGACTTTTACTTGACAGGCAAGGCGTTTTTTTTCAGCTACATCACGACGGTTCAAGTGGTTGGTTTCGGTAGGCAAAACATCACCACCACCTTCATAAATTTTGCAAACGCACATGGCACACGTTCCCCCACCCCCACAAGCGGAAGCTAAAAAGATGTTTTTTGCTGCCAAAGTTGACAGCAGAGAACTGCCTTGTTGAACCATTAACGGATTTTCTTTATCGCCATTGATGACAATAGCGACCTCTGTTTGGGGCAGAAGCCTGTCTTTTGCTTGCAAAATCAAGACAACCAAAAGAAGAACGATTATGATAAAGACGGCAATGCTACTTGTTAGGATTGGTATCATAATATTTTAAAGTTTAATGCCTGAAAAACTCAAAAAAGCCATACCCATCAAAGCGGTTATTATCATGGCGATGCCCAAACCGCGAAGCGGTTCGGGAATATTAGAATATTTCAACCTTTCGCGGATAGCCGCCAACAATACAATTGCTAAGAAAAAACCAATGCCGCTGCCCAATGAAAAGACCGCCGTTTCCGCAAAATTGTATTCTCTTTCTTGCATAAAAAGGGCGCATCCGAGTATGGAACAGTTGACCGTAATAAGCGGTAAAAAAATGCCGAGCGCATTATATAAGGTAGGTGCGAATTTTTCAACAACCATTTCTACTAATTGAACAGCACCTGCAATCGTTGAAATGAATAATATGAAGGCTAAAAAAGTCAAATCCACAGAAGCCAATGAGGGGTGAATCCAACCCAAAGCACCCGGTGCAAGCATTTTAGACAGAATAAGCCAGTTGAGCGGCGTGGTCAATACCAAAACAAATATGACTGCAATGCCCAAACCGAAAGCCGTTTTCAACTTTTTAGACACCGCTAAAAAGGAACACATGCCGAGGAAAAAAGCAAAAATGACGTTCTCGACAAATATGGATTTGATGAAAATGCTTGCGAGATTTTCCATGATTTGTAAATTTTATACTTTGACATTGCTTGTGATTCAAAAAAAGCACCCCCTCAGTATTTTTAGATTTTTGGACGCTTACGCATAAGATATTTTTAAAATATTTGATGCGTTTTGACTAACTCACATTAATCAGTTTTTTATTTCGCGATCGTTGCACCCAAATAATAATCGCTATCATAAACAAGGCGGCGGGTGGCAGCATCATTAAGCCATTATTGACATAGCCATGTTCATACATAAAATCAGGGACGACCTTATAACCAAATATTTTTCCTGCGCCGAGCAATTCGCGGAAAAAAGCAACGGTCACCAATATGGCACCATAACCCAAGCCGTTGCCGATGCCATCGAGGAACGATGCCCAAGGCTTTTGCGACATCGCAAAGGCTTCCAAACGCCCCATCACAATACAATTCGTAATTATCAAACCGACGAAAACGGAGAGTTTTTTGCTCACATCAAACACAAAGGCTTTGAGCAATTGGTCAACAATCGTCACTAAGACAGCGACAACAATCAATTGCACAATAATGCGTATGCGGTTAGGAATACCATCTTTGATGAGAGAGGTAATCATATTGGAAAACGCCGTCACAACCGTCACACCTAAAGCCATAATAATGGCGGGTTTCATTTGCACGGTAACGGCTAAGGCTGAACAGACCCCCAATATTTGAACCGTAATAGGATTAGAATCATCTAACGGGTCGCGCAGGACTTGCATATTTTTCTTTGAAAAAAGCGGTTCGGCTTTTCTTACCTCTTTTTTTTCTAAAGTCGTTGTTTCAGAACTCATTTTCCCAGTTTTTTAAAATAAACTAAATAAGGTTCAATACAGTTTTTCAACATTTTATCCGTTCCAGAAGACGTAATTGTTCCGCCCGAAATGCCGTCAACGCGGTGTTCATTGCCATAATCCGTTTTTTGATTGGGTTTTAAGACATTTACAGAAATAAAATTGTCGCCTGACATAATTTTTTTACCTTCAAATTGGGTTTGAAAAGGCTTTTCTGAAATCTCTGCACCCAAACCTGGTGTCTCACTTTTATGGTCGAAAGTCGCTCCATAGACGGTATCAAAATCATCCGATATAGAAATATAGCCCCAAATAGGTCCCCATAAACCCACTCCTCGCATGGGAATAATATAATATTTCTTACCATCAGTATGGGTAAAAATATATAAAGGCAGTTTGCGATTAACTGCGGGTTTGGCTATTTCATCTTTCAAATTTACTGAATTCGCTTGGGTATTTTCTAAAATATTGCCTTGACCATCTAAAACCATTTCAGTGATATTAGCGGCGTATATTTTTTCGATAGTCGCTCTATCTGTTGCCGTTTCGCGGATAGAGCGCAGGATATTGGTTTTGGTATCAAGGGCAATATTCGCCTCTTGATAGGATTTCAATCCTTCGGCTGTAAAAGCCAAAATGATGGCAGTCAGTGCCGATAGCACAGCAGCGTATATAAATGTATAACGATTGGTATGCACGATTTTTAAATTTTAAAATTCATCAAGACTTTTTCATCCGCCTTTGTATATGTCTTTCAACAACAATATGGTCTATTAAAGGTGCAAAGACATTCATCAACAATATGCTCAACATCATGCCTTCGGGATAGGCAGGGTTAAATACCCTCAATGCAACACACCCGCCGCCGATTAGTAAACCATAGATTATTTTTCCAGTAGCTGTGTGCGCTGCTGAAACTGGGTCGGTTGCCATAAAAATAGCCCCAAATGCAAAGCCACCCATCAACAAATGCACATGAGGTGGCGTGTGCATCGAATGATTCATATCACTTGCAGGTGCTAAGACATTGAGTAAAACGCCTACCAAATAAGCACCCAAAAAGACAGAAATCATAATACGTGCGCTACCAACACCTGTAACTATCAATATAAAAGCACCAATAAGACAAGCCAAAACACTTGTTTCGCCCACAGAACCTTGCTCAAAGCCCCAAAAGAGAGTCATGCCATCGGGTAATTTATGAAAATTCGTATCGAACGTTACGAGGTTTGTTGCACCTGAAAAACCATCAACGATATGCCGACCA
>JAYTMI010000562.1:0-5011 GCA_043728625.1 Saprospiraceae bacterium
CGCTACCGCCCGTGTAATGTCTTCTGCCCACGACATATTTTTGATGTCTTCGCTCGACAGACTGAGCCGCGACAAATTGGATTTTCCCAAAATCGAAAAACTGCCAGGCGTAACGGTCATTTCCTGCAAGGTAATGGCGGTTTCTGTCAGATAAACTTTGCCAATATCTGCCGGGACATTCTCAGCTACGGTCAAGTTCGCTATTTGTTTTGGCGCATAGCCCATAAAAGACAGCCTCAAATTATGCTTACCCACCGCGACATTGGCAAGGGTAAAATGGCCATTCGCGTCCGTAATCGCCCCTATTTGAGTACTGTCCAAGATGATATGAACGCCCGTCAAAGGCTCTTGTGTTTTGGCATCGGCGATGCTTCCTTTAATCGTTCCTGTCGGCATAAGTCCTGTTTGAGCCGCATTTTTAAAGCCGCAAAACAGACAGATTAGGCTCACTAATAAGCTATATTTCATGACACATTTGATTTTATGTAGTGAAAGCAGTAGATTTTATAGACTAAAAGCAGTAGCAACCTACCCCTCAGTATGGTCAAAATACTGAGAGGGGTATTTCCGCCCGACTTAATTTTTTAATTTTTAATGCTCATTCAGCGTTCGCAGATTTTCAGTGTGCCGTCTGCATTGATCACCACTTCTTTTTCAACTTTGGTCGTTTTCTCCTCAATATCCACTTCGTACTGAACAGTGCCATTGGCTAAAGTGATTTTATCCGCGTCTTTTGGTAAGCTGTAATTGGGATAATTTGTTGAAATAAAAGTCCGAACAGCTGTTGGCAAAGCACTGTATTTTATTTCTTCTTCCTTTAGAATAAAGACATCTTCATTGCTGAAAAAGAGCGTTAACTCATCGGCATTTCTTTTTTCCAGCTCCACTTCAATCCCTGCTGTACCGTTGCAAAGCGTGTCTTTTTGCGCTTCGTCAATGGTATAACCCGCATAATTTGTACTGATATAAGTCTTTACGACAATGGGCAAAGAATCAATTGGAATTTGGTTGGCAGTGTTTTCTTTTTCGCAAGCCACTAAACCATACAGGCTAAGGGCAATTAATAACAATGATAATTTTTTCATTTTTTTCATTTTAATTTATGATGAAATAGCTTTACGACTGATTACGGAAACAGGAGAGACAAACGCTGCGTCAAAGTATTTTTTGTTCAAAAATATTTATCCAGACGAAGGAAGGACTGAGGGGGCGTAAAAAAATTAGAAATCAAACATAATCCCACTTTTTATGCCTAAAAGTTTATGCTTTTGGACACCATTCGATAAAAGATTTAAGCGATAATTTGCCCCAAATTGCCACCGATATTGTTTCGACAAACGCTTTTCAAGACCGCCATCAAATATCAAAAAACCAACTTGCGTTCCTTTTTGATTGACCGTTTGGTCAATATCCCAAACAGTGCCCAAACTATTGTTTTTGAATTCATAACCCACTTCGTAAGGCAACAAAGTGACCGCACCAAAACCTAAACTCAAGTAAGGTTGCCAACGTTTTTGATTTTCAAAATGATAACGCAAACCCACCATATATTGGAGGGTCGGTTGTTTGATAACAGCACGATTGAAACTAAACAAATTACTTGGCGGTGGTACAACGGGCACACCTATCGCATCGCTCATTTTATCCACTTTGTAGGTCAATTGCAAGTACTGCGCATCTGCCCAAATCGAGATATTTTTGGAAAAAAAAGCTTCGCCATTCACCCCCAACGAATAGCCCGAAGGTTGGCTCAAACCGTCGCCAAAAGGATATGCCAAGCCTGCGGAGATGCCTATACTATAATCTTTTGGGCGCAAAACTTCAATACGTTGCCGCAGCGTTTTATGATGGTTTTGAACAATCGGCAACAAGCCCCAAGTCGGTTGAATTTGCTGTCTTTTTATTTTTACGAGCGTAGTTGGCATCGGACCTATTTTATCTAAACCTTTTAAATTCAATGTATTATCCGTTGAATTATTATTTAAACCTATCATTGCAGGATTTATATCCGTCTTTCCAATAATCATTTTATTTGTTGAATCATGAGGAGAATTTACTTCAAGAACTTGTGTTGGGTTTTGAGTATTTTCAAAAACAAGCGGGTTAGGCGACACCCATGTTTCTTTTTGAATTATATTTTTATATATCGTATCCTGTTCATAAATAGTGTGAAATTTATAAATCGTATCTGTTTGAAAAACAATAGTTTTATGAAATACAGAATCCAAACGGCTGGTAAGGGAAGCCGTTTTTTGTTGTGCCTTTTTCATTTCACTATAAAAAAAGTAATTGGACAATATTGACATCAAAAACAATGGCGTGAGACACCACAACAGCCACATACTGAGGGGTCGTTTTTCCCGCTTAGATTTGAGCTTTTGAGATAGAGATTGCCAATCCTTTTCCTCGAAAGGGGGTTCGGGTTGATTCTCTAAATTGTCTTTAAATTGTTGAAAAAAATTATCCATGACTACAATGATTTAAATTTTATGTTTGTCGCCGACCCATTTTTAGGCAAGCGACCAATGAGCATTTCTCTTAATTTTTGTTTTGCACGCCCCAAATTTGCCCTTGATGTGCTTTCAGATATGCCCAACATCGCCGCAATTTCTCTATGGTCGTATTCTTCCATCACATAAAGGTTAAAAACCATGCGATACTGAGGGGGTAGGGCTTGGACAAGCGGCAAAGCATCTTCATTGGGCGATAAAACAGGCATTGGTAGCTCATCACTTTCGAGATAATAGACCGATTCGATATCTATCGGTATCGGAAATTTGTGTTTCGCTCGATGATAATCAATCACAGAATGAATCAAAATACGACGCAACCAAGGCTTAAAGGGTTGTTCTAAATTGTATTGGTCAACTTTAGAAAACACTTTAAGAAAGGCATCATTTAGAATTTCTAAGGCTTCCTCCCGATTGTAAGCATAGCGCAAACAAATACTCAAACCATAGCCATAGTATTGCTCATACAGGCTGCGCTGACTATTGTGATTACCGCGTCGGCAACCCTCAATGGTTTGAATAAACAGATTTTCACTTATTGCCTTCATATTAAATAGTACGTCATAATTGAAGTGAAATGCTGCGTGAGGCGAGTTTTTTTTATGAAATATTCATCACCAAGGATGTATCAAAGATTTTCCAAGTCAAATGTATGGTAGTTGTTTATAAAAAAGCGGTATTGGGATTTGCGCTTTTAGTTCAGGCATTTGAGTTTTAAGCATAAATAATAAAATGCCTATGGCTTGATTATCAATAAAATGTAGAAGCAATAAAATGATAATTCAAGAAATAAAACATGTCACAGAAATAAAAATTTACAGCCAATCAAAGGCTGAAACAGAATCTATGTTTGTGTAACAGTCAAAGCAAATAGTTTAATTCAAAAAGAACAACGTGTTTTTCTGTTTTTTTGTAATTAACACAAATCCATAAACAATTTTTAACTAATTAAAAAGCGAAGTAAATGAAAAATTCAATCCAAGACTTGAAAAGTCAATTAACAAAAGGAGAAAAAATCTCTAATGAAAAATTAGTTGCTGTTAAAGGCGGTTGCGGTACGATTACTGACCCAAGACGCTGCGCTTAAGATTTAGTCGCGAAATTATGAACAATTTCATGACTAAGCGAATAAACTATTACAAGGTAGGACTTCAAAATTGGTCTCTTTTTTGAAGTTCTATTCTTTTTTCTGACACGAAAACTCATGAATAATAATGCTTACGACCAATTCTGCTACAATTTTTCGTTTTTTATTGATTGTTTTCTCTTTTTTCCTATATATGGGAGAACAAAAATGTAGCACAATTGATTTTCAAAAGGATTCTATTCAAATAAAAAAATTAGTAAAATTCGCGCGTCAAAATGCAATAAAAGACTTTTCACAAACTATTTTAGACATTCAAAATGCTCTTGATTTAGCACTAAAACTAAATAATAATAAACTCATTTTCTATGTCTATAGAATAAAAGGCAATATCAATGAAGATAACAATCGTTTAACAGACGCTTATAAAAGCTATGAGAAGGCTTTAGGATTTCAAGACTTTTTACCTATTAATCTTAAATTAGATATTTATCTTGATTGGGCGATTATTAATAAAAAATTATCAAAATATGATGTAACAAGAGATTATTATCAACGCACATTGGATTTAGCCCTCAAAGTTAATGATCTTGAAATAGTTGAGTTTGTATATTCTGGCTTGGGCACATTAAATGGCGCTTTAGGCGAGTATGACAAAGCCATTGAGTACCATTTACGTTCAAAAGAAATGGCAGAAAAACGAAATAATAGATCGGGAATCATCTCAGCATACGTCAACATTTCAACAGTCTATACACAGTCTAAAAATTATAAATTAGCTTATAACTCTCTTGAAAAAGGATATGAATTGGCTTTTAATGCCAAAGATTCTATACGCATAGCCTATATTTCAAAAGTGTATAGCAAAGCTCTCAGTGCCGAAAAAAAATACAGTGAAGCGATTTTATACCATAAAAAAGCATTAAATTATTGTGAACCATTAAATGATAAAGCCATGATAGCACAAATTTGGGGCTTAATGGCAGATGTTTATACGCAGATGCAACAATTTGATAACGCTGAAAAAACTTTCAAAAGGTGTTTCGAGTATAGTAGTTATTTCGATTTTTACGAACAGCCCAATTTATTTTTTTCGATCGGCAATTTTTATTTGAAAACCAAACGACCACATGAAGCAGCGATTGCATTAAATAAAAGCCTAAGTTTAGCATCAAACAGAGGCTTTATTGACCTCATTCAAAAAACAAATAGAGGACTGGTTGATGTCTATCAACAATTGGGTGACAGTAAATTGGCACTCAAACACATGAAAATAGCTAAGATTTATGAAGATTCTATCTTCAATGGTGATAAAATTTTTAAAACCCTACAAAATAAATAGTTTAAAAGAATAAGTTTTATTATCAATACAAATAGTTTTAATTCAGAACTATTCTAAAGCCAATTTAAAAGAGAA
>JAYTMI010000563.1:0-2111 GCA_043728625.1 Saprospiraceae bacterium
GGAGTGTAAATATTTGAGTTTTTATACGGCTAAATGATGTTATCTTTTTTGTATGTCAAAATAAAATATGATTTTTAGAGGGTTGGTTTTTTCTTGTAAAAAACTTAGCTTTATTTTTGAAAAAATTTAGAACCAACATCTATGACTCGGCGGGAACTTATAAATCGAAAAAATGTACTCATGCTTCAACTTGAGTTGATGCGACAAGAAGAAAAAGCACTTATTGACCAATTTGGGAAACAAGGCTATTATCAAAGGGTTGATTCCGCATTAGAGGTATTGCTCGTTTAGAAGACGAAATTACTGAGGTGGCTGACGGCTCCTTTTATGACGATGTTTCCTTTGGTTAGATGAATAAAAATTACAAACGCCAATAGGCAAACGAGTACACCAATAACACGTAACGAATACACGAATTACTAAACAATGTCGAATTATATAAAAATACTTGACCGTTATATCATCAAAAAATACTTGACAACTTTCGGGTTTGTTTTGTTGATTCTGTCACTCATCGCTTGTGTCATTGACTTAGGTGAAAAAATTGAGGATTTCAAGCATGACCATGTGCCTGTAAAAACGGTTATATTTGATTATTACCTCAATTTTATTCCACATATCAATGCCTTGTTGTTTCCACTCATCGCCTTGATTTCGGTGGTGTTTTTTACGTCTCGCATGGCTTATGATTCGGAGGTCATTTCTATTTTGAATGCGGGCGTGAGTTTTCAACGGTTGATGCGTCCATACCTCATTGCAGGTGGTATGATTGCTATTGTACATTTGGCTTTCAATCATTATATCGTTCCAAATGGCAATAAAAAACGGTTGAGCGTTGAACGTCAACACGTTTGGAAACACAACGACAAGGGCAAATACGAGAATGTTCACGTCCTTTTAGACCCAAAAACAGCCGTTTTTATAGGCTTTTTCAACAAAAATGATACAACAGCAAGGGATTTTAGAATTGAAAAATATGACTCTGTGGGTAATATCCTCAGCATTATTAAAGCTGAAAATGCCGATTGGAAAGGCTATCCGAACAAATGGCAGCTCAAAAATTTGTCGCGGCGAACTTTTAGCGGCTTGTACGAAAGCCTTGAAACTAATATCAGTGTCCTCGACACGACACTTGCCTTAGCCCCTGATGATTTTTCCCAATATTTGAATCAAAACGAGTTACTCACTACTGGCGAACTGCGTACAGAAATTGCCAAACGGGAAAGCCGTGGCATTGGCAACACAAAACCCTTTGAGATTGAAATGCACCGCCGCACGGCTGATGCGTTTACAATTATCATTTTAACCTTTATTGGTATGGCTATCGCAGCAAGGAAAGTACGTGGTGGCATGGGATTTCACTTGGCTTTGGGCATTGGTATTGGGGCTATTTATATTGTTATTTCTAAGTTTTCAGCCACTTTTGCACAACAACCCGATGTGCCGGCATGGTTAGGTGTTTGGATTCCGAACTTTGTTTTTGGTGCTATTGCACTATTTTTAGTGTCGAGAGCACAGAAATAGGGCAAAAAAAAATGACGCAAGTTTGAAACTTGCGTCATTTTTTTTCAGATTTAAAAATTATAAGTAAAACCAATACGTAAATCAAGTGGGCTTTGCAAGGTACTTTTATCTATGGAAAAATTGTATAATGCCATAATTTCATAGCCCACTAAGCCGCCTGAATTATAGCCAATGCCTGCGTAATAATTCACTTTATTATCCCTAAAGGTAAATGGTTTGCCATCAACATCTCTAATGATAGTCCAACGTGACGTTTCCGAGCCTGGAATTTGAGCACTATAATAGTCCGCTTCGGCATGTACAAAGAAGTTTTTGAACGCTTTATAACGTGTAAATGCGCCAACAGTATAGTCCGTCAAGTTAACGCCAATGTTTTGATTGGCATTGTCCCGAATTTTAAGACGGGTATAGTTAAACCCAACGCGCGGACCTGCCGACAAGCCACCGATGATTTTATAACCCACCATTGGTGTCAAACCAATCGTAAAGGCGCTATAAGTTTGTCCATCGCCATCAAAATTCAAATTGAAACTGCCACCATACCACAAGCGGTGTTTGAAACCGCCTGACTCATCGAAATATTGGTC
>JAYTMI010000564.1:0-1790 GCA_043728625.1 Saprospiraceae bacterium
AAAAGTTCCCCGAACATGGTACTCGAACCCATTTGCTGCGTCATTCGGTTTTAAACACCAACGCTTTACATGGTGATTGTCCTCAGAATGACAAAAAAACGAAAATACTGAGGGGGTGCTTACAACTCACCAACCGTCGAAATTTGTTGAAAATCTGCCAAATTGCATATCATATCGTAGGAATAACGGATAAACAACTTGCCGACTCCGTATTCGCCGAAAGGCTCAACCGTTTCGCCGAGTGCCAATTTGAGCAAGGCTTCAGGGTGATTTTGACCCGCGCCAACTGCCAAATAAACCCAAGCAGGGAAACGTGGATTGATTTCAATGAGGTAATAATCTTCGTCGTCGGTGCGAATGACTTCGATTTCGCAAGGTCCACGCCACTTTGTTTTGCGGATGAATTCGGAGGTCATTTGCAAGAGATTTTCATCGTCAATGGTGATGCCCGCCCATGCTTTTCCTTTGTCGGTGATGACTTGTTTACGCATAGCGACTGCGCCAATTGTATTGCCGTTGCCGTCGCCCAATGCGGTCACATTCACTTCTGTACCCTTTGTAAAGGCTTGAATGATAATGGGTAAGCCCCATTTGGCAGCGATTTTATGAAAAGCACTGGTGGCTTGTTCTGCGGAATAAGCAATCGTTGCATCGTAGTATTTTCCTTTGACAACAAGCGGATAAGAGAAGTCGTCTTCTAATTTTTTGATGTCGTAAGCCGCCGCGATTTTCTTACTTTTAGGCACTTTAATGCCGTATTTTTCGCCAAATTCATCGAGTTGCCATTTGTGGCGTTCCTCAAATTGTGCCAAAGTGGGTAAAAAAGTCTTGATACCGAGTTCCATACTGAGGGGGTCGGCGAGCTTGATAAAATTGAATAATTCTGCATCAAAATTGGGAATCAGTATATCAATTTTTTCTTTTGCTTGAATATAGCGCAAGCGATTCATCAAAGCTGCTTGCCCTGTGGCAGGTGTCGGAATCTGGTAGGTTTTTGACACCAAATCACGCATATAAATGCCCGGTTCCATCGGTTCATAAGACAAACCGATGATGCGTACATCGTAAATCGTGGATTCCAATAAGCCCCGAATGACAGCTATGCCGGGTCCCGGACTGTCCACATTGTTCAAGCCTGTGACGGCAACGGTTATTTTTTTACGATGGTTCATGCTTCGGCAAGTTTAAGTGTTTGAAGCATTTTTGTGAAGTCGTAATAGTCTTTTTCAACCGTTTCTCTGTCGGTTTGGTAGGTGTCGAGGATGTACTGTGTAATTTCAGCCTCTGATTTACTCGATTTTATCAAGCGTAAAATTTCCAAACCGATGGGATTGACGGAAAAAGAATCGCCTGTTGAGGGATTAAAAACAAAGCCTGTGTCGCTTAATGCGAGATTTTTTTTAATTTTCATATTTATTAGAATAATGACGTGAAATGTGATGCTTATCTATTTTTACGTTCTCTATGTCATTTGGTTATGTTGTTTAGACGCTCAAAATTAGACGCTCAGTATGTGTTTTTTTCTATGTGTAGAAATTAGGGTTGAATGTGTATAGAAGTTCTATTATAGTCCTTAAATAATGTGGATAATTTTGCGGCAGAATTACCCCCCTCAGTATTTTAGGCTTGAGACGGGTTTTAAAATTTATTGCAATTTCTTTGGTTATAGGGCTACGCCCTGATTTGAACGGAAAAAGATGAGCGATGCTACCAACGTTTAGCACCTCTGGTGCAGAGGGAAAGTACAAAATGCACCAGAGGTGCTAAACGTTGGTAGCAAATGCTTCTAT
>JAYTMI010000565.1:0-4304 GCA_043728625.1 Saprospiraceae bacterium
TCCCAAATTGGCAATTGCGGTTGCATGGTTTTCGATATTACTCAATTTTTCCTGTATTTTGATAGCTGATTTTAGATATTGAATTGCCAAATCATAGTCTTTTAAATCAGAATAGGTGACACCCATAGTCAGATATACCTTAGCCAGTTCTTCTTTAAAGTCATATTTTTGAGCAATATTTAGGCTTTTGTAAGAAAAAAGCATAGCATTTTGCAAATCCCCTGAAATACGATAGGTTGCACCAATCGTGCTTAAAGCGTTTGCTTCGCCTTGTGGAAAGTTGATTTTTTGAGCCAATACCAATGCTTTTTGCCCCAATATAAATGCAGAATCAGGCTTTGTTAAACGATAATAATATCCCATTTCTGAAATCAATAGGACTTTACTTTTATCATCGGTTGCTATTGAAAGTTCTCTTGATAAACTATCAATAAATTTTGATTGTGTAAAGCCTATGCTCCATCCGAGCGTGAGAAGAAATGTCAATATTAAGATTTTCATCATCCATTGGGTTTAAAAGGTAAAGTAATAATAAACTCTGAGCCGACCCCCTCAGTATATTTCGGATTTCGGATGTGAAATGTCCGATTACACACCACCGAAATCCGACATCCCATATCCAAATTCTATTCAGGTGGTTGTTGCAATTTCAAATCTGCCAAAAGACGCTCTCTTTCCAACTCCGTTTTCAATTCAGCTTCCGAAGGCAAATAAAGGAGGTATTTTGAAGCAAATAACTGTTGACTTTCACTTAAAACAGAGTATTTTACAACGGCTTCGGTTTTTTCAGAACACAATATAATTCCAATAGTCGGGTTATCACCTTCGATTTTATACAAGTCTTCGTACATCCGCACGTACATATCCATTTGACCAATATCTTGATGCGTCAATCTGCCAATTTTAAGGTCAATCAGGACGAAACATTTAAGAAGGTAATTGTAAAAAACCAAATCAATAAAGAAATCTTCATCATCTGCTCGAATGTATTTTTGTCGAGCTACGAAAGAAAAACCCCGTCCAAGTTCTAACAAAAATTCTTGTAAATTATCCATGAGCAATTGTTCCAAGTCGTCTTCATAGAGTTTATGGTCAGGTTTGACATTCAAAAATTCTAAAACATACGGGCTTTTAATAAATTCTAAAGTATCATTGCCCAGTGCGGCGACTTTCTCAACGGCTTCATTTTCAACGGCATTTTTATCAGCACTTGACAGCAATCGCTCAAAATAAAAGGCATTGATTTGACGGTCTAAAGCACGTGTATTCCAACCGCTTTTGATGGTTTCTTCTTCGTAAAAGGCTCTTGCAGATTTGTTTTGAACTTTCAAAAGCAGACGATAATGTGTCCAAGTCAATTGTGAACGCAATGAGTTCACAATTGGATAGGTAAGATAAAACTGTTTCATGTAAAACAGATTGCGTTTATCATAGCCTTTTCCAAATTCCAGAGTTAACCGTTTAGATAACTCAGCGATAAGGTATTTCCCATATTTAGCCCGTTCCTCTCCCTGCTGTTCTTCTTCGACAATTAGCTGCCCAAGTTCCCAATAGGTTTTAACCATATTGATATTCACGGCATGATAAGCCGCTTTCCGACCAGTTTCAATGATGTTTCGTGCTTCAAAATGAAGGGATTCTATATTTTTTGTAATTTTCATCAATGCATTGTTTAAAATATTAGGACACAACTTAGGTAATTTTAAAGAAAATAATAAACAATTTACCCAATAATTATAACTTTGAGATTGTAACCGATACTGTTATCTAATTGAAAACATACGACTATTATGAGCAAACTACTTTTCACTTTCGTGGGCTTATTCCCTTTTGCCCTGATGGCTCAAAGCGATTCTTTGGGCAATCAACTCAACAACTCCATAGATTTTCAAGTCACTATTCAACAAGCTCTTAAACCCATCGTGGTTGATGGTGTTTTAGACGAATCAGATTGGGCGACTGCCAAACCTGCCAAAGACTTTTGGATGAAATATCCTGACAATAAAAAGCGAGCAGAAACGAAAACGGAAGTGCGCTTGACCAACGATGACCACAACCTCTACATCGGCATTATTTGCTACGATTCTTCTCGCAACCATATTATCCAAACCCTCAAGCGGGATGTCAATTATTTTGATGGCGATGGGGTGGCGGTAGTTTTAGATCCTGTCAATCGGATGTCGAATGCGTATCTTTTTGGTGTCAGTCCTTTGGGAGTACAGAGTGATGCGGCAGTACAATTTTTCGGCGACCCTGTTTGGTCATGGGATACCAAATGGACTTCTGCCGTGAAGCAATATGCGGATAAATGGGTTGTGGAAATGGCGATTCCTTTCAAATCATTGCGGTATGAAGCGGGGCAAAAGACTTGGGGCATTAACTTTATTCGGAATGACATAAAACATGGGCAATATCAAACATGGGCGCGTGTGCCTATACAGTTTTTCGGCTATAGCTTAGGCTACTATGGCGCATTAGAATGGGCATGGGCGCCACCTGTTGAAGCCAATAATGTGACGCTGATTCCGTACTTGCTCGGGGGTGCGTCAAAGGATTATGAAAAAGGTGGAAAAACTGATAAAATACTGAGGGGGGGTGCCGATGCGAAGATTGCTTTAAATTCTCAATTGAATCTTGATGCCACCATTAATCCTGATTTTTCACAAATTGATGTGGATGAACAGATTACCAATTTGACTCGATTTAATATTCTTTATCCTGAAAAACGGACTTTTTTCCTTGAAAACAGTGATGTTTTAGCAGAATTGGGCAGCCCAGGGGCGCGTCCATTTTTCTCTCGACGAATCGGTTTAGATGCCAACGGACAGCGAGTGCCAATAAAATTTGGCGCAAGGCTCAGCGGTAATTTGACTAAAACGACTCGCATCAATGCCTTCAATATGCAAACAGCCGCCACTGAAGGGCAACGGTCTTTCAATTATATGGCAGGGGCGATTCAACAGGCTTTGACGGGGCGGTCTTTTTTCAAAGTAGCAGGTATGAATAAACAGGACATGACCGATTTTAAAAAAGGCAAAACAGCTTATACAAGGGAAATGTCAGGCGAAATATCCTTAACTTCAAAAAATAACCTCTGGGATGCTTGGGTATTAGCCCACCATTCTATGCAGCCAAATGTGAGTAAAGAAAACAATTTTGGCGAAGTGGGCATTTGGTATCACAATGATAAATGGCAAGTATTGTTTGATTATCTTGACCTCGGCTCAAATTATGCGACGGGTATGGAGTTTTTTAATCGCCTTGAAAGCCATGATGATTTATTGGATACGACATATCGGGTGGGTTACAAACAAAGCTTTACGCAGTTTAACTACAATTATATTCCAAAAAGCAGTGAGCAAATTGCTCAGTATAAGTTTGAAGCCATGAATATCCTTGTTTGGAATCCCAATGGCTCATTCAATAACCGCATTTTGGGATTAAACAATTCGCTGCAGTTTAGAAATACATCTCAAATCGCTTTGAGCTTAAACAATGAAGACAACCAACTGCCCATCAATGTCGCGTTTACTGAATTCAAACCATTGCCACCTGCTCGTTATAAATTTACGAACATATCTGCTGAATATTCATCTGATATTCGCAAATTTTTCAATTATACCGTTCAAGCAACCATCGGCGAATTTTATAATGGTAAACAACGAAGCCTTGTAGTCGGTATCAATTATCGAAAAACGCCTTGGGGACTTTTTGGTTTGCGCCTTGAACGCTACGATTTGCAATTTCCAGAACCTCATAATCGCTCATTATTGTATTTAATCAACAGCAAAACAGAGTTCAGTTTCACTAAAAACTTGATTTGGACAACCTTTTTACAATACAATACGCAAGCCGATAATTTCAATATCAACAGCCGTTTGCAATGGCGTTACAAACCCATGTCTGATATTTTCATCGTTTATTCCGATAATTATGCCGCGCAACCTTTTTTGAAAAAGAATAGGGCATTGGTTGTTAAAATGAATTATTGGTTGAATTTGTGAGGTAAAGCAATAATAAACTCTGAGCCGACCCCCTCAGTAGAAACCACTTCCAAAGTCCCCCCATGCCCTTTCGTCACAATATCGTACGCCAATGAAAGACCTAAGCCTGTTCCTTGCCCTGTCGGTTTAGTCGTAAAAAAAGGTTGAAAGACTTTAGCTCTTACGCTTTCGGGCATACCTGTTCCGTTGTCTTTTACTTTGATAATTATTTGATTATCAAGCTGTTGTGTAGTGACGGATACTGAGGGAGTGTATGTACTCAAACTTTGCGAGGGTTCCAAACCCTCGCAAAGTTGTTGC
>JAYTMI010000566.1:0-5392 GCA_043728625.1 Saprospiraceae bacterium
TTTGGCAAAAAGGATTTCTAATCAATTGGCTTACCGATGTGTTTCGTTGCAATTTCAAGCGCAAGATACTGAGGGGGGAGAAAAAACAAGTCATTTTTGACATTTTTCCTTAAAACTTTCTCGTTTTAGAACTTATGGACTTACAGAACAAGTCAAAACGTTATACAGTCATTCAATAAAAAACTAAAAACATCTCATCCGTTTATTGCCGATTAAATGCTTTTAATGGTTAGTGACTGAACTAATAACAAGTAACCAATTTCGAATAACGAATTTAAGAAAAGGTTAAACTCTGTTAAGGCAATTATAATCCATTTGCATACGTTAAATAGTCTCCGTAAATTCGCTAAATAGTTTACAGTAAACACTTTTTAATGAAAAACTATCCCTTTTTACTTAAAAAACGTTTAGAAGATGAGACTGATACGCAACATAACTACTACTCTTATAGTCGTGGCTTTAACAGCAACAGGGGCTTTTGCACAAAGCAATCCTTATGGTGAAACTTACCGTAACGACAAGCATAGCAACAGCCAAAGCCGCCCACACCGTCACTGCACTGTAGCTTATTCAAACAAACTGTTCAACCGCGACTATGCTAGTTTGGGCAACTCAAATATGTATCATATTGCCAATGAATTACAATCTTATATTAAGTATAAGTGTTTAACTTCAGAGCAACTACGTCGTTTGTCAGTTTTATTGCCAACCGACCGCGACAAATACGATTTTCTTGTTTATGCCTTTAACTATGTTTATGACATTGAAAACTTCGCCATGACGGGTTCTGTTTTAGCCAATCGGAACGCCCGCGAAGGTTTTTACCGTTTTTTGGTCAAAGAAGGTATTCCTGCGGGTGATTATTACAACGAGTATAATGCCTACAATGGTTATAATGGATACAATGTTCCGCCACCCGTTTACGTACAACCACGTCCGAATACACCTAACGATAATTCTTACAACAATTATCCCGACCCTCGATATAATAATCAGACCCCTCAGTATGGCAGTGGTTACACCAGAAATGATAACGGCTACGCCTCTAATAATAACAACTTTGCACAAAATAACAATGGTTATACCCGCAATGACAATGCCTATCCCGATGTTAATTCAAAAGGTATCAATTCAGGTTATAAAGGTTTGATGACTTATCAAGAGTTTGGCAATATGAAAGAAAGGATAAAACAAAATACACTCGAAAATGGCAAACTGGAAACGGCAAAAGTGATGACCAATGAGAATGTCCTCACAGCGATTCAAGTCGCAGAAATAACCCGACTTTTTACTTTTGACAACAATCGTCTCGAATACGCCAAATTTGCTTTTGACTATACCTACGACCGCGAAAACTACCTTGTTGTGAGTGATGCTTTGGCTTTTCAGAAAAATCGAGAGGCATTGCAACGCTTCATCCAACAAAAAAAATAAGACATATTGTAAAGAAAATCACACAGGCAAAAAGTGCGGGGCGTTATTAAATGCCGGGCATTCTTTGCTTTTGTCGTTTAATTTCCGTTGTTTGTAAAAAATATTTCATTCCCTCCTTTAGACGGACTTCATTTGTTCTATCAAAAGGTATTTTATGTAACTCGTTCAATTACAACACTTTTATCAATATATTTAAAAGACATTATTTCAAAAAAAAATATTTCAAAAAATGAAAAAATTAGCACTCCTTTTTGTTTTCGCTTCTTTCGCCCTTGCTTCAAAAGCACAAACAGCTGACGAAATTGTCGGAAAATATCTCACCGCTATCGGAGGTGCCGAAAAATGGAAAAAACTCGAATCACAAAGTATGACAGGGTATGTCGTTGTGCAAGGCATGAATATTCCCTATACTGCTATACAAGCAAGACCTAATCTGGTGTACAGCGCCGGAGAATTCCAAGGCAACAAATTTATCGAAGCTTTCGACGGTACCGTGGCTTGGATGCAAAACCCATTTGCGGGTGCCGCCAAACCGACTAAAAAAGACGCAGAAGAGACCGCCCAAGCTGCAAAAGAGCCGTTCGAGGACGACTTGATTGATTATAATACGAAAGGGCATACACTTGAACTCGATGCGAAACAAGAGGAAATGGATGGTGTAAAATGCTTTAAACTCACGATGAAACGCAAACAAGGCGATGAAAAAGTCTATTTCATAGATGGTGAAAACTATATCCCAGTTTGTGTGCGCAGTTTTGCGCAAACGGGACCAGCTAAAGGGCAAGCTGTTGAAATCTATTTTAGCGATTACAAAGAAGAAGGCGGCTTGATGATGGCGCACACGTTAGAAACTAAAATGGGTGGACAAACAGCCGTCACCATCAAAATGGAAAAAATAGAAATCAATCCAACGTTAGACAAAAAGATATTCTCATTTCCTGAGAACTAATTTTAGATGAAGGTTAAGTAAAAATCCCGCCGTTTCAGAAATCGAAATGGGGGGATTTTTTATTTTACACATAACACAAAGGGTAAAATTGCGTTTTAGTTACAAAAACGTCTAATTTTACTTAAAAAAACATCAATGACAAGTATTAAATCTGTTGTTCACAGCTATTTCCCATTCAATCCCCCCCCTCAGTATCGCATACTTGCTTTACTCTTTTTTTTCCTTTTAGCAACCGTTTTGCCTGCTTGTAGAGTGAAAGAAGGCTGTGCATCGAGCCAAAAAAACTATACAAATAACATGGAAAGGACAAAAAAACGAGGTAAAACCTCTTTATTTCCAAAATCTGTGACTAAAAAGATAAAGCATTAGTTTATTGGTCATTTTGTCAATGGTCATTTAGAACAGCCGAATGACAAAATAACCATTGACAAATGACAAAATGACTATTTTATTTTGAAATCTCAAAAATTCATACTACTTTTGTGGTATTAAATCGCTCGGAGGAAGAGGGAACGTGTTGACACCGTTCCCTCTTTCGTTTTTCTGGTTTATTGGTTATTTGTTATTGGTATATTAGTTACTGGTTGACCAATAACCAATCAACCAATAACTAATAACCAACAAGATGATTGAAGAACAAATAAAAGAATGGCTACTGACTAAGTTTGAAGAGCCTGAATACAGTGACTGCTTTCTCATTGAATTGAGCATTTCGCCTGCGAAATTGGTGGATATTATCATTGATGCCGACGCAGGTGTTAAGTTTGAACAATGTCACCGCATCAGCCGACACATCGAAAACCTCTTGGATACTGAGGGGGTACTTGGTGAGGAATACACGCTCGAAGTCGGTTCACCTGGCATCAGTCGTCCGTTGAAATTGGCGCGTCAATACCCACGCAATGTCGGACGTACTTTAGAAGTCATTGATACTGAGGGGGTTAAAACAACTGGCGTTTTGACGACTGTGGATGCCGAAAAGATTACAATCGAATACGAAGAGGTGCGTAAAGAAGGAAAAAAGAAGATAAAAGAAACCCTAACACGAGAAGTACCGTTTGAAAAAATCAAATCAGCTTTGGTACAACTAAGTTTTAAATAATTGACTTTTATAAATTTAACAATAAAATCATAAAAAGCTATGATGAATCTCGTAGATAGCTTCGGCGAATTTAAAGAAGGAAAAAATATAGACCGTGCGGCGTTGCTGCGGGTTTTGGAAGACGTATTCCGTACTTTGATTAAAAAGAAATATGGTACGGACGAAAACTTCGATGTCATTGTCAACGCACAACGCGGTGACTTGGAACTGTGGCGTGTCCGCGAAGTCGTTCCCGACGGTGAAGTGACCGATGAACGGGCGCAAGTATCCGCTTCGGAAGCAAAAGCCATTGATGCGGATTACGGCATCGGTGACGAATGTTATGAGCAATTGACGCTCGAAGAATTTGGTCGTCGTGCCATTCAAGCGGCTCGTCAAACCTTGATTTCAAGGATTATGGACTTGGAAAAAGACGATATTTTCAAGAAATACTCTGAACGTGTCGGTGATTTGGTGGTTGGCGAAGTCAGCCAAGTCTTGAAAAAAGAAATCCTCGTTTTGGACGACAACACAGGTAATGAAGTTGTTTTGCCACGTTCAGAAATGATTCGCGGCGATTTCTACCGCAAAGGCGATGCTGTAAAAGGCATCATCAGCAAAGTAGAAATGAAAAACTCTACGCCTGTCATCGTTATGAGTCGGACGGATGAGAAATTCCTTGAAAAACTGCTCGAACAAGAAGTGCCTGAAATCGAAGACGGCGTTATCACGATTAAGAAAATCGTCCGTTTACCGGGTGAAAGAGCCAAAATTGCTGTCGAATCCTACGACGACCGCATTGACCCTGTCGGGGCATGTGTCGGTATGAAAGGTTCGCGTATTCATGGTATCGTCCGTGAATTGCGCAATGAAAACATTGACGTGATTAACTTCACAACCAATATGCAACTGTATATTCAACGTGCTTTGACACCAGCAAAGGTGAGTAGCGTTGAAATTGACTCAAATACAATGCGTGCTGCGGTTACTTTGAAATCGGAACAAGTATCGTTGGCGATTGGTAAGTCGGGTACAAATATCAAATTGGCTTCAAAACTGACAGGTTACGAAATTGACGTATTCCGCGAAGATGAAGAAGTCGAAGTAGATGACGTTGACCTTGACGAATTCCGTGACGAACTCGAAGATTGGGTTGTGGATGTCCTCAAACGCATCGGTTGTGATACGGCACGTGATGTCTTGAATCTGAAAGCCGAAGAAATTGTGCGTCGTTCAGACCTTGAAGAAGAAACGGTGTTGGAAATCATCCGTATTCTTTCATCTGAATTTGAAGAAAGTTAGTAACACCCAATTGCATTTGGTAAAAAAACGCCTGTTTGAGCATATCGCTTAAACGGGCGTTTTTTATACCCCTCAGTATTTTCCTTTCCCAAACCGACTTTTTCATTTTCTAGGACACTTTTGAGATAACAAGAGCATATTTACAAAAGCAACCGACTATTTTTATAAGAAGAAGCTATTTTAAAAGCAAGGGCTTATTTGCGACGTGCAATTGGTTTTTTACTCTTAAACGGATAGGCAAAGTTGGTGGCGGTTCAAAAAAAAACTAAAAGAACATCCCGAATGGTTAGAAGCCTTCTCTGTACCATGTCAAGCAAATACTATCATTGCGCGGCTATACTAAACGGAGTGTGTTGAAAATGAATAGTTTACACAAACCCTGTGCCCTCAGTATTTTAAGCCAAAACTGACATTTCGTCAGTTCAAAACAACCCGAGCCGACATATTTTCTCTTGAAAAAATGAAAGAAATGACAAAAACTGTCATTATGCCCCATTTCATGGCATGGCACTCACTTTGCTGTTGAAAAGGTGTTTTCAGAACAGAAAAATATTATTTCAATAAAAAAATAACTAATAACTAAATAACGAATTAAAGTTATGGGCAAAATTATAGGTATAGACTTA
>JAYTMI010000567.1:0-3429 GCA_043728625.1 Saprospiraceae bacterium
ATTGCGGCGACCTTCTTCTGCCATCCGTTTAGCGTCTTCTTTTATGCGTTGAACGTCTTCATTTGACCAATTCAAATCATACTTTATTTTATTTTTCAATTTATAAACCCTTGTACTGTCATTCCATTCACCCATTTTGGCACTATCTCCATCCATAAAATAGAAGCTGCGTGGTCGGCGGAGCAATTCACCTTCAGAGCCTTTCATATATATTTTTGGCATAACAAAATCGAAATGGTTGTTAAAATCGAATTTGAATTTTTCAAAACCTTCAAAACTCTTTGCCCATTCATTATCAAAATTGAAATGATAAAATGAATTATCGCCTAAATTGAGCTTCATATCCTTACCTTCTTCCATTTTTTTTCCATCAATAAATACTTTTTTGTCGGGCGTTATTTTGATTTCAGAATATGAACCATCGCCTTTTTTCATCTTCAAAATGGTGTTGCCTTCGCTGTCCTTTTCCTTTTTCAAGGTAGTTCTTGGAAAAGCAGGCGGTGTTGGCGGTGTTGGTGCAGTCGGTGGCATGGGTGGCACGGGTGCACCAAAAGGAGTCGGTGGCATAGGTGCTATGGGTGGCACTGGCATACCGTACAATAGACCGTCCGTGACGTCTTCATACTTGTCAAAATCCTCTTTTGGAATGTCTTTTCCATCAATTTTGAGTTGCGTGATGTTGCCGTCTTCGACTTTCATTTCCACCTTTTTGTTGTCCTCTTCTTTGATAATCGTCAATTTACCTTTAGGTGGCAAAGTATCCGTTGAAACAAGCGATAATACTGAGGGGGGTGTTTTTTCTGATTGCGTGCGAGTAATTGTCTTGTTGTTGCCAAAAGACAGGGCTGTAACGACAGCGAGTAATAAAGCAGTTGCAATGAGCTTTTCCATGATGTTGGAACGATTTTGTGGCTGATTTAAAATACGTTTAATTCTTTTCAATAAAAAATGCTTGTTTTTACCCGCAAGGGTCAAGGCAAGTCCGTAAGTACGGACATTGTGTAGTTGCATTTCCTGCAACGACAGCAAGGCTTTGGCATAAGTGAGGGAGTTACCACAGAGCAAAACGGCTACATCGTCGCAACGATTTTCACGTTCAGCACGGATATTTGCCGAAATCCACCATGCGGCGGGGTGGTAATAAAACAAAATTTCGATGACAGATTGTGCGATGTTCAGCAGATAATCACGATGTGCAATGTGCGCCAATTCATGTGCTAAAATGGCTTCAACTTGTGCCGTTGACATACTATTGACCGTCCCTATGGGCATGAGAATCAATGGTTTAAGCCAACCGACAACCATTGGAACACTCACCATCGCCGACTCTGAGAGCGAGACAGCATAGCGCACACCGAGTTTGTTTTTGAAAAAATTCATACGGCTTTGCCATTCGGCAGACAGTGAAACCAATTGTTTTGTACGCAATTGTTGCACATACATCAATCCGCCCATTAAGCGGAGTGTAAAAAAGGTAACACCCATGAGCCAAATCGTGACAATAAGATACAGGTTTTCGTTAAAAAACAAACTTAAACGCTGCATAAGTGGTTGATTGTCAAGAGATGCCTCAAAAATAAGACCCCTCAGTATCAACGCCTCATAGAAGTTGTCGGGTTCGGTATAAGTCGCTTTTTCAAGTAAAAAAACAAACGTACCGATTGCCGAAAGGAACATCGTAAACAGCGCGCCAAAAGCCACTCGATAGCGCAAAGCAGCCGATTTGCGTTGCAATCCCATCATCAAAAAAGCCATGACGGAAGCAATAAGCAAGCCTTGCCAAAGCGAGTGAACGACTGTCCAACCCAGCGCATACGTCCAATTAGGTGGTAAAATATTTTGTAACCAATTCATTTTTAAATATTTATGAATGATAGATTATTTTTTTTCCATTTGCTCAATGAGTGCTTTGATTTCTGCCAATTCATCATTTGATGCATTGTGATTGCCCAAAGCTTCCATCACGAGTTGCATCGCAGACCCCTTGAAAGCGGACTCAACAAAATGATTGACCAAATTCCGTTGCGTTTCCGTTTGCGGTATCGCTGCACTATATATATGTGAACGTGCCGAATCATCGCGGACGAGCAAGCCTTTATCGTTCATCACTTGCATCGTTTTTAGTGTCGTCGTGTACCCTATTGAGGGGTCGCGATGCTCGTTGAGTTTGTCATTGACAAACCGAACAGATTGCGCACCGTTTGCCCATAAAATGTGCAGTATTTCGAGTTCTGCTTCTGTAGGTTTTACAAATTGATTTGCCATAAAATCAAAATTTTATTTTTTTAATAAAAAGACATCTTGTCTGCGTTTCTTTGTCCTTGATTTCTAACTACGACAAATATAGTACGACAACTATCGTAGTTCCAAATTTTACTACGTTTTTTTTCGTACTCATACAAAACTTTAACACTTAATCATGAAAAATACGCTTAACACCCACTTCTTAAAGTTAATAATTTTGTTTCTTTTCTCCATTTCTACCTTAGAAACGCAAGCACAAAACACTGATTATCAAATACTTAAAAACATTTCAAAACGCCGAAGCCCTGCCGATGATGGTTTTAACCATTTTATTTCAAATACAGCGGGCTATATAAGCGTTGGTACTCCTGTATTAATGTATGGCATCGGTTTGATTGAGCACGACAAGGATTTGCAAAAAAAATCGTTAGAAATAGGCGTGTCTGTTGCCGCAACGATTGTGGAGACTTATGCCTTGAAATACATTGTCAAACGTCCGCGTCCGTACATCACTTATCCTGATATTAATGCGTTGGATACTGAGGGGTCGCCTTCGTTTCCGAGCGGGCATACATCGGCAGCTTTTGGGTTAGCGACTTCTTTGAGTTTGAATTATCCAAAATGGTACGTTATAGTGCCATCGTTTGCTTGGGCGGGTTTGACGGGTTATTCGCGGATGTATTTGGGTGTACATTATCCGACGGATGTTTTGGCGGGTGCTGTCTTGGGTTCAGGAACAGCTTGGTTGGGTTGGAAGGTTAATAAAGTTTGGCAGAAAAGAATGAATAAAAAAGCAGCGATTAACAACAAAATACCTTAGTTTTTTGTAAAAAATTGACTGTCAATATTTTACAAAACAATATTAAATTCAAATCAATTGTTTAAAAAGTAGTATTTTTGATGTTGTTAACACAAATATTCACAATTTACAGACACAATCATTTTGAAAACGAATCTATATTTTTAATCCAAAACTAAAAATAAATATGAAATCACTACCTTTTAATTCAAAATTTCGGCAAAACACGATTTTTATCGTAATGTTATTTTTAGTATCTGCTTGTTTTGACATGAATACTAAATCTAATGAAAACGACAGAAATACATTGAGTGAAAAAAATATTTCTAAACAAGTCAGAGAGGTCATTTTAGTTGACAATGGTGCGGTCGTTCCTGTGCCGACCA
>JAYTMI010000568.1:0-9698 GCA_043728625.1 Saprospiraceae bacterium
GTCAATTTCAATCACCTTATCCAAATGCCCCAAACCTTGTGCCTTGACGTAAGGCATTGGTTTTTTAATAGAATTATAAAAATGCTGGCGCAAAATAGGATATAAGGTGTCATTTATCAAAGTTGATTTACCGCTACCCGACACGCCTGTGACCATTGTTAATGTGCCGAGTGGGATTTCGATATTGACATTTTTCAAATTATTGCCCGTTGCCCCCCTTAGTATCAATTGCTTTCCGTTGCCTTTTCGACGTTCTTTGGGTACTTCAATGCGTTGCACATTGTTCAAATATTCGGCTGTTAATGTCGAATTTTTGATAAATACTGAGGGGATGCCTTCGCCAACCAACTCGCCACCGTGTTTCCCTGCGCCGGGTCCCAAGTCCATCAGATAGTCCGAAGCCATCATAATATCTTTGTCATGCTCGACGACGATGACCGAATTGCCAATGTCACGCAGTTGCCGCAAAGCCTCAATCAGCCGTTCATTGTCGCGTTGATGCAAGCCTATCGAAGGCTCATCTAATATATATGTGATGCCTGTGAGTTGCGAACCGATTTGGGTAGCCAAACGAATGCGCTGCGATTCGCCACCCGACAGCGTTCCTGCGGGGCGATTGAGCATCAAATAATCGAGTCCGACATTGAGCAAAAAGCCGATGCGTAAGCGAATTTCTTTCAAAATATCCTTTGCAATCGTCTTTTGTTTTTCGGTCAAATGGTTTTCTACGTCTTCAAACCATGCTGCCAAATCGGTCATATCCATCAAGGACAACTGACCTATATTTTTTTCTACTAATTTATAACTCAATGATTCTCTTTTCAAACGGTAGCCGTTGCATTCGGGGCAAGTGCCGACGGTCATAAAATCTTCTGCCCACGAGGCGATTTTTTCTGAACCTGTTTCCTCGTACCATTTTTTCAACATCGGTACAAGACCTGTCGAAGCCAAATCGAAATAAACCAAATCACTTACAGGCACCACACCTGGAAATTTAATGCTCTTATCTTCTCCACCATGTAAAATCACATTCATCGCTTTTTCGGGAATATCTTTCACAGGCGTTGAAAATGTAAAATTGTATCGTTTTGCAATATGACGCAATTGTTGAAACATGGAGTTTTCACGCACGTCGCCAAACGGAACGATACCCGACTCGTTGATACTTTTAGCTTTATCGGGCATCACTTTGTCCAAATCTACCTCTGCCACTTGCCCCAAACCTTTACAATGTGGGCATGAACCATAAGGCGAATTAAACGAAAAAGTGTTCGGATTAGGCTCTTCGTAGGAAATACCTGACACAGGGTCCATCAAATGTTTAGAAAAAGTCACCATATTACCCCCCTCAGTTGCTTCGTTCCTCGCAATGACATCAGACGTATTTTTCTCAACATCAATGACCATAGCAATGCCATTACCCATTTTTAGAGCCGTTCCTAATGAAGAAACAAGGCGTTCACGTCTATCATCACCAATTTGGAGGCGGTCAATAACGACTTCAATATCATGCGTTTTGAATCGGTCAATTTGAAGGTTGGGTTCGAGGTCAATCATAATGCCGTCCACACGGACTTTTGTATAGCCTTGTTTGCGGATGCCATCAAACAATTCGCGGTAATGGCCTTTACGTCCACGTACAAGTGGCGCAAGAATCATTATTTTTTTATCAAAAAACAGTTCAAAAATGCGGTTTTGAATTTGCTCTTCGGTGTATTTCACCATTTTTTCGCCTGTTTCATAGGAATAGGCTTCGCCAATACGTGCAAAAAGCAAACGCATAAAGTCATAAATTTCCGTAATCGTCCCAACGGTTGAACGAGGATTGCGCCCCACCGTTTTTTGTTCTATCGAAATAACAGGCGATAAGCCTGTTATTTGCTCAACATCAGGGCGTTCCATCGAGCCGATGAACTGACGGGCATAACTTGAAAAGGTCTCCATATACCGACGTTGCCCTTCAGCATAAATCGTATCAAATGCTAAAGATGATTTGCCCGAACCTGAAATGCCTGTAATAACGACGAGTTGATGACGTGGAATGCGGACACTCACATTTTTCAAGTTATGCACCTTCGCACCGATGACTTCGATGTATTCTTGACCGTATATGGGATTGGATTCAGACGGAATCGTATTATTTATAGGCGTGGAAGTTTCCTTTGCAGCAGTGGCTTGCGCCGAGTTGTTCTTTTTTGACATAAAATGGAACGATTTTTAGAAACCGCAAATTTAGTCAAAAACGAATTGTTTTAAAAGGTTTGTTTGAAAATAAAAAAAAGAGGGGAGCAAAACGCCCCCTCAGTATTTGAGTATAATATTGCTTCCCTTAGCGGTTTAACTTTCATGGAATACTAACGTTAATCAAGGAATAAGCAAATAAACTTTGAAAAAGAGTAAACGCCCTTATCTTCGCATTGTCCGCTTGAGGGTGGGTCCCAAATGCGGTTGCGTCTTCGGATGCACCACATTTTTTTATGCACTTACTTTTGCCAGTTTTTATCTATCAACTTATTGTCACTTCTTATGATGTAGCCTTCGCTACATTTTTACTTTTTGCCCGATTTTGCAGTACTTTTTTCACTAAGTTTTCTTCGTCTCTGATGACTCCTTGCAAATAGAGTTGATACGAATAACCTGCCATATAAATTCTTTGAACCGCTTCGTCAAGAGGACGAACAGGCAAAACGATGATTGAATTATATTTATCGTTTACAAAACGAAAGTCTTCTTCGTTTGATTCGTTACGAAAACCGATTTGAGTCAAAACTTTCATTAGCTCTCTATTCGTAACAGATTCTTCTACAAATATTTTTGATGGAGATGTCATGATTTTTATTTTAATAATTTTCGTAATTCTTGAACAATATTTGGATTAAAAACAGCCTTATCGGGAATATAGACTCTGACAAATTTACGGACATTTTTCAATTTAATCCTATTTTCTTTAAAATATGGTTGCAAATCAATGAAATATGCTATGTCTTTTTGAGCATCGAAAAGTATCAATAATACGGGGTTCTTGCTCCGAAGCCACAGTTCTAAATCTTGTTTAGATAAATCAAAAGTAAAGGCATTTTTTTGCTTCGATAGCGCAATGTGGTCAGTTGATTTTAATTGAAATGACATAAAAAAGTTCTCGGCTTCACCTTGCTCATTGAAGGTATGAATAAGCCCATCATAGCCATAATCATGTTGACTATTCCTCCGAAGGACATAACCCGCAAGCAAAACCTGCTTTTCAACATGATTAAAACCCAAATCTTCAATGATGTGCTGTCGTGTCCGTTGTTTTCTCATATTGTTGGCTTTATGTTAGAAAACACAAATTTGA
This sequence comes from Saprospiraceae bacterium, assembly GCA_043728625.1. Classification (GTDB taxonomy): domain Bacteria; phylum Bacteroidota; class Bacteroidia; order Chitinophagales; family Saprospiraceae; genus JAAFJT01. The sequence goes on from JAYTMI010000568.1 coordinate 3,335, forward strand.
GTTATCAAAACCAATAATGCAAGTTTTTTAAAACATAAAGTTTTTAAAAATAAAACAATTCCTGTTCTATTTTCCACAAAAAAGAGGGGAGCAAAACGCCCCCCTCAGTATAATTAGGTATTTTCTTCTTTTGTCATCCTGTAAGGACTAATCAAAACGAACATCTAAAGCCAAGCCGCGTAACTCGTGAATCAATACGTTGAATGATTCTGGAATATTCGGTTCTGGTAAGTTGTCACCTTTGACAATCGCTTCGTAGGCTTTTGCACGACCTTGAATGTCATCGGATTTGATGGTCAATAACTCTTGCAAGATGTTAGCCGCACCGAAGGCTTCCAATGCCCAAACCTCCATCTCACCAAAACGCTGACCACCGAATTGGGCTTTACCACCCAAAGGCTGCTGTGTAATGAGCGAGTAAGGTCCGATAGAACGTGCGTGGAGCTTATCGTCAACCATGTGTGACAATTTCAACATGTAGATAATACCAACCGTTGCTTTTTGGTGGAAACGTTCGCCCGTTTCACCATCAAACAAGTGTGTTGAGCCGAGTTCAGGTAAACCTGCTTTTTTGACCCATTCGTCAATCTCATGTTTTTTAGCACCGTCAAAGATAGGCGTTGCAAACTTAACACCCATTTTCTCACCTGCCCAACCGAGAACCGTTTCAAAAATTTGACCCAAGTTCATACGAGAAGGTACACCCAACGGATTCAAAACGATGTCAACACACGTACCATCATCAAGGAAAGGCATATCTTCAACACGTACAATACGTGAAACGATACCCTTGTTACCATGACGACCCGCTAACTTATCACCTACTTTGAGTTTACGTTTTTTAGCCAAGTAAACCTTAGCCAATTTCAAAACGCCCGCAGGTAATTCGTCACCGATTGAGATATTGAATTTCTCACGTTTGTAACGACCGACTTCCTCGTTGACTTTGATGCTGTAATTGTGCAAAAGTCTGGAAATCAATGTGTTGGTATTCGCTTCGTCTGTCCAATTCAAGTAGTCAATCGCTGAATAGTCAATTTCTTTCAAAATTGTTGGCGTGTATTTAGTGCCTTTGGCAATCTTCATTTCACCGTAGATAGACTTAACGCCTTGCGCTGTTTTGTCTTTAACAAGTTGTTGCAATTTGTCAATCAAAATTGTTTTCAACTCATTCAAAGCAATGGCGTGTTGGCTATCGAGCTTATTGATATCGTCCTCTTCTTTCGCTTTTTGAACCTTATCTTTTTTCGCGCGCGCAAATAATTGCTTGTCAATGATGATCCCCTCAGTACCCGGAGGCGCTTTCATGGATGCATCTTTAACGTCACCCGCTTTGTCGCCGAAGATGGCACGAAGGAGTTTTTCCTCTGGAGTCGGGTCAGATTCACCTTTTGGCGTAATCTTACCAATCAAAATATCACCTTCTTTTACCCAAGCACCTACGCGGATGATACCGTTGTCATCGAGGTCTTTTGTTGCATCTTCCGAAACGTTCGGGATGTCGTTTGTCAATTCCTCTTCGCCCAATTTAGTATCACGCACGTCCATTTCGAAATGTTCGATGTGGAGTGAAGTAAAAATATCTTCTTGAACAACACGCTCTGAAATCACGATAGCATCCTCAAAGTTGTAACCTTTCCAAGGCATAAATGCCACTTTCAGGTTTTGTCCGAGAGCCAATTCACCTTTTTCAGTTGCATAACCGTCACAAAGGATTTGACCTTTCACAACACGGTCGCCTTTGCGGACAACGGGTTTAAGATTGATACAAGTCTCTTGGTTGGTACGCAAAAATTTAGTCAAATTGTATGTTTTGCGGCTATCTTCAAACGAAACGAGTTGGTCTTCTTCTGTACGGTCATAACGAATGACGATTTGCATCGCATCAACGTATTCAACTACACCATCACCTTCTGCATTGAACATCATGCGAGAGTCACGTGCTACTTTACCTTCCAAGCCCGTACCGACAATCGGTGAACGTGGACGGAGAAGCGGCACAGCTTGACGCTGCATGTTTGAACCCATCAAAGCACGGTTCGCATCATCATTTTCCAAGAACGGAATCATCGAAGCTGATACACCGACAATTTGGTTCGGCGCAACGTCCATGTATTCCAATTCTTCAGGTGTAAACATCGGGAAGTCACCGTGCTCACGACCTTTCATCTTTTCTTCAAGGAATTCGCCTGTGTCTTCGTTTACAGGAGAGTTCGCTTGTGCCACACGACGATAATCCTCTGCTTCTGCGGATAGATACTCAACTTTGGTGGTCGCGATACTGTCAACGACTTTCCGATAAGGCGTTTCAAGAAAGCCCATTTTATTAATCTTTGCGTGAACGCAAAGCGTAGAAATCAAACCAATGTTCGGACCTTCTGGCGTTTCAATCGTACACAAACGACCGTAATGCGAGTAATGAACGTCACGAACCTCAAAGCCTGCACGCTCACGACTCAAACCACCAGGTCCGAGTGCCGAAATACGGCGTTTGTGCGTGATTTCACTGAGGGGGTTCGTTTGGTCAAGGAATTGCGACAACTGGCTCGTTCCGAAGAAAGAGTTGATAACAGACGACAAAGTACGTGCATTAATCAAGTCAATCGGTGTGAAAACCTCGTTGTCACGAACATTCATACGCTCACGAATTGTCCGCGCCATACGTGCCAAACCAACACCGAATTGTGCATACAATTGCTCACCTACTGAACGTACACGACGATTCGCTAAGTGGTCAATATCGTCAATCTCTGCTTTGTCATTAATCAACTGAACGATATATTTGACAATGCAAATGATGTCTTCTTTTGTCAAAACAAGCGTTTCGTTACTCAAATCATGACCGAGTTTACGGTTGATTTTGTAACGACCGACTTCGCCCAAGTTGTAGCGTTTATCAGAGAAAAAGAGTTTGTCAATGATACCACGCGCTGTCTCATCATCGGGTGGATCTGTACCGCGTAATTGACGATAAATATAGTTCACCGCTTCGATTTCAGACGAAGACGGGTCTTTTTGTAGCGTATTGTAGATAATCGAATAATCTTCAGAGACATCTTCTCTTTGTAAGATGATGATGTCTATTTCGTTATCTATAATGTCTTCGACGTTGCTTTCATCTAAAATGACATCACGTTCAAGGATAATTTCGTTACGTTCAATCGAAACGACCTCGCCTGTGTCCTCGTCAACAAAGTCCTCTGACCAAGAGCGCAAAACCCGCGCACCGAGTTTACGACCGACACAATTCATCAAACTGTCGCGGTCTGCTTTCACTTCTTCTGCCAAACCAAACAAATCCAAAATCGTTTTGTCACTGTCAAAACCAATCGCACGAAGAAGGGTCGTTACAGGGAATTTTTTCTTACGGTCAATGTAAGCGTACATGACATTATTAATGTCTGTCGCAAACTCCATCCACGCACCTTTGAAAGGGATAACCCTTGCAGAATAGATTTTAGTACCATTCGGGTGGAAAGACTGACCAAAGAAAACGCCTGGTGAACGGTGCAATTGAGAAACAATCACACGCTCGGCACCATTGATGACGAAAGTACCTTTTGGCGTCATGTACGGGATGTTTCCGAGGAACACATCTTGTACAATCGTCTCAAAATCAACGTGTTCTTCGTCGTTACAGCTCAAACGCAATTTTGCTTTGAGCGGCACCGAATACGTCAAGCCACGATGGATACACTCTGGAATTGAGTAACGCGGCGGGTCAACATAGTAGTCCAAAAACTCCAAGTTGAAGATTTGACGCGCGTCTGTGATTGGAAAATTCTCCTGAAAGCATTTAAACAGACCTTCGTTAGCACGGTTTTCAGGGGTCGTTTCCAATTGAAAAAACTCTTGGAACGACTTGACCTGAATCTCTAACAAGTCTGGGCTTTGATAGGCGATTTTGATTCTCCCGAAATTCACCCTATTGCGTTCGGGATACAAAATATTAGTTGCTGCCATGTATGAACGGGTTATTTTATTTTCAAAAACGAGACAAACGGGTTGTTTTTCTTAGTAAGGATACCCCTCAGTATTTGAGCCTAAAAATGAACAATAATATACTATATAAATAGATCATCACTTCACCGTAAAAACAGCGAAGTGATGACCGAAAAAATATCTAAAAATGAAAAAAAATCATAGGAAATGCTTGAAAATGTCTTGAATTTTATATACATTAAGACGGGCTTTCTAATAAACGTGCAAAGTTATATTCTTTTATTGAAAATCATGGTATTTTTCTATAAAAAAATCTAAAAAAACCGACTTTTTATGCCGATTGGAAGAAGCCGAGAAATTCATAGGAAGAGTATTTGGACATCAAAATGATTTTTTCAATCTTTGCCCTTCGTCATATAAGTTTGTTTAAGCGAAAATTTGCTAACTTTGTGCCTAAATTTTAAAAAGCAACGCAAGCCAATGACTCATCCTATTAAAAACGAAGGTAAATTTACGTATATCGAAACGGGCAAAAAAGACGGTGAAGTCCTTCTTCTTTTGCATGGACTGATGGGCGGACTAAGCAATTTTGGAGATGTAATTACGCATTTTTCCCAAACACACAATGTCGTGATGCCGACTTTACCCATTTATGAGATGCCCATGTTGTCTGTTTCTCTCGATGGTCTATTGAGTTATCTCGAAGATTTTATTGATTTCAAAGGTTTTGACCGTGTACACGTTGTCGGAAATTCGTTAGGAGGACACATTGCGCTCCTTTATGTATTGAAACACCCCGAGCATGTTGCTTCTTTGACCTTAGCGGGCAGTTCAGGTTTGTACGAAAGTGCGATGGGCGATACCTATCCTAAACGGGGCGACTATGAGTTTATCAAACGCAAAACGCAAGACACTTTTTACTCGCCCGATTCAGCGAGCCAAGAGTTGATTGACGAAATATACAACACTGTCAATGACCGTGGCAAAGCACTGCGCATTGTTATGATTTCAAAATCAGCGATTCGGCATAATTTGGGCGATGAATTACATCAAATCAAAGCACCAACCTTGTTGATTTGGGGTAAAAATGATATTGTTACACCGCCTTCTGTTGGTGAAAAATTCCACGAATTGATTCAAACTTCAAAACTCGTATGGGTGGACGAATGTGGTCATGCACCTATGATGGAACATCCCGAACAATTCAACTCGATTTTAGGTGAGTTTTTGAATGAAGTATCGGCAGAAAAAGTAGTGTAAATACTGAGGGGGTATTTTTTTTGAAAAATATTTTGTATTCCGTCAGAAAACCTTACTTTTGCGCTCCGAAATCGAAATTTAATAATTGAAAATAAAATAGTCGTATAATATGGCACATCACGCATCAGCAAAAAAACGTATCCGTCAATTGGCAGCACGTCGTTTGAGAAACCGTTTTTACAAAAAAACTACTCGTACAGCTATCAAATCAATCCGTTCAATGACGGCAAAAGAGGATGCTGAAAAGTTCCTCCCTAAAGTTGTCAGCATGATTGACCGTTTAGCAAAACGCGGTAGCTTCCACGCTAACAAAGCAGCAAACCTTAAAAGTGGTTTGATGAAGCATATTGCTCGTTTGGCAGCATAATTTCTCCTTTTATACTCATTTATACTGAGGGGGTGCTTGAAAAGCGTTTCATTCCAAGTGGTTGGAGTGAAACGCTTTTCCTGTTTTGTTTATACCTCAAATTGATTTCTTCGTTTTTTTGTGAAATCAAAATCCAAAAAATAGAAGTATCCGTAAGTTTCCCCAATAAAAACAACCAAAATGGCAATCAAAAAGTATCATTTCATCACAAACTGGCGAGTTGAAAGCACTTGCCAAGAAGTTTACACCAGCTTGAAAGAAGCCAACGACTTGAAACGTTGGTGGCATTCAGTCTATCTCGATGTCAAAACGCTTGAAAAAGGCGATGCACATGGCTTAGGAAAAGTCGTCAAACTCTATACAAAAGGTTGGCTGCCTTATACCTTAAAATGGCAATTTCGCGTAACGGAAGTGCATCCCAATACATTTTCAGGGTTTTCGCTTGAAGCCTTCGGCGATTTTGTCGGGCGTGGCATCTGGACTTTTGAACAAGACGGCAAGTTTTGCAATATCGTTTACGATTGGGAAATCGAAGCCGAAAAACCGTTGTTAAAATACCTATCGTTTTTAATGAAACCCATTTTTTCTGCCAATCACTTGTGGGCAATGAGAAAAGGTTTAGAAAGTTTGAATTTAGAATTGCAGCGGCGCAAAGGTGAGAAAAATGTACCTCCGCCACCACAACCGACTTTTCCGCATAATCTGTTGGATAATAATGTTTTGTAGTATTCGATGCAGTAAAAAAGGTAGCTAAAAAACCTGGTTTTGCCGTTTTTTACTGAGAGGTAGGTTTGG
>JAYTMI010000569.1:0-5760 GCA_043728625.1 Saprospiraceae bacterium
ACAATCGGCAAATTGAAGTGTTTAGCAAAATTCCAGTCACGCTGGTCACCTGACGGAACTGCCATGACTGCACCTGTTCCATAACCTGCTAACACATAATCTGCTATATAAATCGGCACACGTTCCTCGTTAAACGGATTAATGCAATATGCACCCGTAAACGCACCCGTTACTTTTTTACCTTCTGACAAACGGTCAACTTCTGAACGTGAAGATGTCCAGCGTTTATAGTTATCAATTTCTTCTTGCTGTTCAGGCGTTGTAATCGAAGCCACCAACTCGTGTTCAGGCGCAAGCACCATGAAAGTGACACCATATATAGTGTCCACGCGGGTTGTAAAAACTTCAATCCCCCCAACCCCCGAAGGGGGAGTCCCGTCAGTAGCTCCCCCTTCGGGGGCGGGGGGGGCTAACGGAAACTTCACAGAAGCCCCTTGCGAGCGACCAATCCAGTTGCGTTGTTGTTCTTTCAAAGATTCTGTCCAATCTAAATCGTTCAAACCTTCAATCAAACGGTCTGCATAAGCTGTGATGCGCATCGCCCACTGTTTCATCAATTTGCGTTCAACAGGGTAGCCACCACGCTCCGAAACACCGTCTTTCACTTCGTCATTGGACAGAACAGAACCCATTTGCGGACACCAATTGACAAAAGCCTCTTCGGGCATCGTCAAACGGTAGTGCAACAAAAATAATTGCTGCTCTTTTTCGCTCATGGCGTTCCAATCGGCTGCGGATACTGAGGGGGTGTCTTCGTCGCAAACGGCGTTGACGGCGGTGTTGCCTTCAACAGCAAAATGTGCTGCCAAATCACTGATTTTCAATGCTTTATCTGCATCTTTATCGTAATAATGATTGAACAACTGCATGAAAATCCACTGCGTCCACTTGTAATAAGCAGGGTCAGAAGTCCGCACTTCACGAGTCCAATCGAATGAAAATCCGATTTTATCCAACTGGCTGCGGTAGGTAGCAATATTTTTCTTAGTCGTCTCCATAGGGTGCGTTCCTGTCTGAATCGCATATTGTTCAGCAGGCAAACCGAAAGAATCGTAGCCCATCGGATTCAAGACATTGAACCCTTTGAGGCGTTTGAAACGCGCATAAATATCTAAACCAATATAGCCGAGTGGATGCCCGACGTGCAAACCTGCACCCGAAGGATAGGGGAACATATTGAGGATGTAATACTTCGGCTTCGTGCCGCCATTTTCCACTTTATAGGTTTGGTTTTTATCCCAAAACGCTTTCCATTTTGACTCTATACTACTTGGATTATATTCCATAACTATTTTATTTTCAATACTTTATTTAAATTATTGATTGTGCCCAAACAATTAGGCATTTATATCTTCCATAATGAAAACGGCATTCTTATTTAAGTCAAAAAAGCCAAATTCATGCGTCTGCCAAGGTGTATTTCTAATGAGTTTGTCGGTCGTAACGGTTCCCCTTTCTACAAATTCCTTGAAAATTGGTTCAATATCGGGCACTAAAATTCGGATAACAGAGCCACCTAATAACGGGTCATCGTCAGTGTCCGCGTGCCATTGAAGATGAATGCACAACTGTCCTCGATATAAAACGACATACATACTATCGTAAAAACCAGTTTCAAATCCTGTTTTTTCTTTATACCATTCAATGTCTCGAAGTATATCAGAAGAAGGTAAAACGGGAATAATTGTAGGTTTTTCCATGTTTTTATGCTGTTTTTTTTGTAGATTAAGAATTTTAAAAATTTCTATTTTTCATAAAATTCAATGGGTAAACCATCGGGGTCGGCAATAAACGTAAATTTCTTATCTGTAAATTCATCAACTCTAATCAGTTCAGCCTCAATGTCTTTGCTTCTTAATTCTGCAACAATATCTTCAACTGAATCCACTTCAAAAGCGATATGTCTCAAGCCACAAGCCTCAGGTCTTGACGGACGCGCAGGCGGATTTGGAAAAGAAAACAATTCAATTTGGTAATGTCCAGCCACTATCAAATCCAATTTATACGACTGTCTTTCTGTTCGATAGACCTCTTGTTTTATTTCAAAACCTAAAACTTCAGTATAAAAAACCTTCGACGCTGCGTAATTGGAACAAATAATAGCAACATGATGCAAAGCATTGATTTTCATAGACAAGACAGTTTGAAAAAATTTCGCAAAAGTATATTTTTTACGGCGAAAAAAGATGATTTGTTGGGTTTTGGATATTTTAAAAAAATGCGACCCCTCAGTATCAGACCGATACTGAGGGGTCGAATAAGTCCATATTTCCAACTCTATTAGAGCGAAACACGGACTGTTTCAGAGAATAACAATACCTTTTTGCTTGATTTCTTCGTCAATAAAGCCGTTGTCACCGCGTTCAAATTCGGCAGTGTTATAGGTATGCGTTTCGATATCGAAATAAGGTTTTTGGATTTTTATATCTTGAATAAGCCGATTATCCCAAAAGCGAACGCCTTGAAATTCATCAGCAAACAATGCCAAATCAATGTCAGACAATTCATTTTGCTCATTTCGGGCATAAGAACCGAATAAAATGGCATGACGCACATGCAATCCTTTTACTTGAACCTCAAAAACAAACTCTTTCGCAAGTGTTATAGCAGCTTGTTGAGTAAGCTGTTTTTGAGTTCCTCGACTCGTTCCTGTATTGACTGTGTGAATTGTTGCGTACATAATTGAGAGATTGTGTATTGATAATCAGGATAACGACCTTCCATCTGAAAAAGTTCCATATCGTCCAAAATTCTAATTTCGTCTTCGCTTAAATCCAACTGTGTTTTATCTTTCAAAGATTTTAGACGATGGATACGAGGTGGAATATCATCTGCATTGTCTTGTACCCAATGCGCTTCAAGGAGTTTTTCAAGCACTAAATGTGCAAAAAACAGGCTTTGTAAATAATGTCCTTTTTCAAACAGCGTTTTAGACGCTTCCCAATCTGACTTAGCTCCTTTCTGCCAATATTGGATATAATCTTGTTTGTTCATTTTCTCACATATTATCATTTAGTTAGAAATCGGTATGTTTGCAAAGACAAATATAGTGTGTTTTTGGAAAAAAAACAACCCCTCAGTATTTACGACAAAACACAATGCTTTTTCCAATTTTTCCCTACTTTCGCCCTATATGGTCAAGCAGGAAAAAGAACAGTCATTCGGAAAAAACGAAGTGTTGATGCGCATCGAACAATTGGGTTTCGTCCTTTCGCCAAAAGCGGAATGGGGCGAATCGGTGTTCGCATTGAACGATGAAATCCTGATTGACCTTGAATTTGCCCCCCTCAGTACCCGCCGCCGCGAATACCTGTTTCGGCTTGACAAAAATCGGTTGGATTTTTTTTATCAAAACCATCGTAATTACTTTTTGCTTTTGATTTGTGAGAGCGATAAACGGGTTTTCTTATTGCCGTTATCGCTCATTATGGAAATTTTTGACGATATATACGCATCTGGAAATGATTTTAAAAACTTTAAACCGACCGTCAAATTGCGGAATGGCGTGTGGTTTTTGCGCTTTTTTGGACAATACGACATCACCGACTACCTCAATCGCTACGATTTCCTGATTGCTGAATCCAAAACCTATCGCCAAGTTCCGACACGTTATAATACAGTTATCGAAGTTCAAACCTTAGAAGAACGCTACGAACAATTGGCTTATGCAGGCGATTTGCGACGTGATTCCATTCATTCTGCCACCGTTGATATGCTGCGAAAAATAGGCGAATGGTCAGGTTTTGATGCCGTTATTGAGAAAAAACCGCATGGTTTAAGCGATTTTCCCTACGAAATTGATGTTTTGTGGTACAAAAACGGTGATTTGTATCTCGCCATTGAAGTCTGTCATCATGGCGTTGTCGAAAAGGATAAAGATTCTTTGAAATTGGCGCGTCAACAAGGCGCACGTAAAGTCATCATCGTTTCCGAAATCAACAAAATGGAAAGGATTCGCAAGCTGTTTCAATATGAAGGAGATATAAAATCGTGGGCAGAAGTTTGGTCTTTTGAGCGGGTATTCGGTATGTACGAGTCAGGGCTGCGTTTCTACAAAGATTTTGACAAATTCAAAAGGTATGGTTGGCAAGAAGGGCTATCAGAATTTATATGATATATGATAATGGATAGTTGATAATTTTATAATTAATTGAAAATCAATGTATAGTAAAATTATCAACTATCCATTATCAACTATTCTTCATTCTTTTTTCAAAAAATGGTTTAAACACCTTTTTGTCTAAGATAACAAAGAGCAAAACGGCATTTGTCAACATAAATCCATAAAATAAAATCGGATTTGAGAACCATGCAGTGACCTCCTCAGTATTAAGCGACTCTAAAAGTGGAAAATTTGTTTTGGGTGTTGGCGCACTTGATTTTGGCATCAAGCCCATTACAATAGCCGCTAAAACAGACATCGCTGTTAAGAAAAACAAAGGCAAACGGTCTTTTGAACGCTTCGTTTTGACCTCTGGCTTTAACCGTTCCATTAGATTTTGTTCAAATCGCATAGAAGGCGCATCCAAATCTAAATGACACAGTTGGTCATGCAGCGTCGCAAAACTGGCAAAATGCGCCCGATATGCGGCATCTGTTTTCAGCAATTGCGCGTGTTCCTTTTGTACTTCGGGCAAAGCATTGCCGTCAAGGATATCCCAAATTTGTTCTTCTGTCATGTCGTTAATAGTTAATAGTTATTGGGGATTGGTTATTAGTTATAGATTAATAGCTATTGACAATTTACCAATAACCAATCCCCAATCCCCAATCCCCAATCAAAGTAGGCTTTTTGCTTCTCCTTTTAATATATTCTGCATCGCATCAGCCAAACGTTTTCGGGCGCGGTGCAATTTTACTTTTACGGTATTGGTTTCGATACCCACAATGTCGCCAATTTCTTCTAATGAATTTTCTTTCAAATAAAAGAGCGTTATCATTGTAACATCGTCGGGCGATAAAAGTTTAAGGGCTTTTTGTATGTAATACTTTTGTTCTTTTTGTTTTAGCTTGTCTGTCGTGTCATTTGCCCCCCTCAGTACGCGGGCATTGTCAATGTCTTCCGTCCTTGTTTTTCGCCGTTGTTGCACTGTCAAAGCACAATTTACAACGATTCGATAGAGCCAAGTTGTAAATTTAGCGTCTCTATTGAACGCCGCCAAACCATTATACGCCCGTACAAAAGCATCTTGTGCCGCTTCCTCCGCATCTTCACGGCTGTTCAAAATGCGGTACGCGAGTGTGAAAGCATAGTCTTTATGCCGATTCACAAGTTCGCGGAAAGCCGTTGCATCACCCCTCAGTATGCGCTCAATTCTCTCGGCGTCTGTATCAATAATAGCAGTTTGGTTCACATTTATAGTTTAACTTTCTGATTCTATGATTCAAAGTTCGGCAAAAAGGTTACGACCTACCCTCTATTTTTAACAAAAATTTAGAGACAGATTATTGTGCATTCAAAAACAAGGTATGTACTTTTGTGGAAATATTTTTTTAACCGTTTGACAATCATTTGTTTATGAAAAAAACAGCGTTTATAGTCAAGGGCTTTTTCAAAATCGCTCTTTGCATTTTTATTTTCATATTAGTAACCGATGCTTCTGCACAAACGGCACACACTTTATTGAGGAAAGCAGACAGAGATTATCTCAATAATGACTATAAATCGGCAGAAGAAAACTATACAAAAGCCCAAAAAGCAGAACGCTCGACCAAAGGCGATTACAACTTAGCAAACTCGATTTATCAGCAGCAACGTTA
>JAYTMI010000570.1:0-6621 GCA_043728625.1 Saprospiraceae bacterium
AAGGAGGAAAGTTAATCCTAAGAAATAGCCAAATTTGCACCTTAAAAAATAATCATTGCGAATCTACTACAAAATATTGCTCTTCCTCAGACGGCAACCGCGTTATATCAATTGGTTTATCAAATCGGTGATTGCACTGCTGTTCGGTCTTTTGTTGTGGTATGATATATTTGATCGTGAGGATTTTCAAGAGATAAAGCACCTTTTTTTTACAGAACTCAAAGGCGAAAACGTGTATTGGTTGGTCGCCTGTGTGGTGCTGATGCCTCTGAATTGGGCTGCTGAAACCATCAAATGGGGTTTTTTGGTGCGCCGTGTACAACATGTTTCGTTTTGGCAAGCTTATCGAGCCGTTTTTGCAGGCATCACGACATCTTTATTTTTGCCCAATCGCATAGGCGATTTTGGGGGACGTATTTTATTTTTAAAATCAAAAAATGCAATGAAAGTAGTTGTCTCTACTTTCGTTGGTAGTTGGGCGCAACAGCTTATTTTGATTGCGTTTGGATTTTTAGGCTTTACCTATTTTTTAGTCATTTTGTGGCATGTTGACCGCATCATCCTTGATCTTGTGGTCGCTTTAGGAGTTGGATTTGTTATAATTTTGTTATTTATGTTCCTAAACCTCGAAATCTTTGTGCCAGTTTTCCGAAAAATTCGTTTTATATATAAATTCCCTCGCCTCATCAAAAGCGTGAATGTGCTTAGGCAATATTCCCGCCGCGAACTGTTGCGGACGCTTTTATGGGCGTTCATACGTTATGTCATTTATTCGATACAGTACTTTTTGATACTCCGATTTTTCGGCATTGACGTTGACATACTGAGGGGGGCATCTTGCATCGCAACTATTTATTTGTTGCAAACATCCATACCCTTACCACCGATCGTAGGTTTATTGGCAAGGGGTGAAATAGCGTTGAAAATTTGGGGCATTTTTAGTGCCAACGAATTGAGTATATTGGCGGCTACCTTCACGCTTTGGGTAATAAACCTCATTTTTCCAGCGTTAATAGGGTTATTATTGATACTAAAGTTAAATGTTTTGAAATCTCTTGGTTACGAAAATAAATTACAATATAATGAAATTAATAAATCATCTGAATCCAATTAAGAAACCTTTTTTCCTCTTTGCCTTTGTCGCAACGATGGCTTTTATGCCTCATTTTACCCCCCCTCAGTATGCGTCACAAACACCAGATACCGCAACGACATTGACGACTCAATCGGTTGAAAACAATGCTTTTCAAAACGGCGAGGAATTGGTTTATAAAATTTATTACAACCTTAATTTCGTCTGGATTCCTGCGGGTGAAGTGGTTTTCCGCGTGGATGACGAAGGCTCTCGCTATCATCTTTCGGCAGAAGGTAGGACGTATTCGAGCTATGAATGGTTTTACAAAGCCTACAATAAACTCGATAGTTATGTTGATAAAAATACTCTTTTACCACAAACAAGCATCCGTTGGGTCAAAGAAAATAGGTATAAATTATACGACAAAGTTCAGTATGATCAAAAGAACCAGACCGCTCAATACGAGCGTGGCGACACCAAAGATGCCGTTGAAAAACGCGGTTCAATCAAACTGACCGATACGATGCACGATTTGTTGAGTGCTATTTATTATAGCCGTACGCTTGATTATGCACATGCCAGAGAAGGTCAAGACTTCCCGATGAAAGTGATGCTGGATGAAGAAACTTTCCCTCTGAAATATCGCTATATGGGTAAAGAAGAAAAAAACATACGTGGTTTGGGCAAATATTCGACGATGAAATTTGTGCCGCAGCTTGTGGCGGGTAATGTGTTTAAAGAAAATTCTCAAATGAAGATTTGGGCAACCAATGATAGTAATAAACTGCCTTTGATGATTGAGTCGCCTGTGTCTGTTGGTTCCGTTAAAGTAGTTTTGAAGAGTTATAAAGGCTTGAAATACAACCTTGATTCTAAAAAAGATTAAATTTTAATCATTCGGCACAACCTCATTGAGCGTACTCGTGATTTTTTGAACAATTCGAATATGATTAAAAAATTCCCTTGCGATAATCCGAATGACGGTATAGGTTGGAATGGCGAGAATCATGCCGCCGATGCCACCGATTTTTGCACCGACCAGCGTAACAATGAATATCTCTAAAGGATGCGCCGCTACTCTGTTTGAGAAAATTGCAGGTTGCATAATCCAGTCATTTAGAAACTGCATAACCCCAAATAATATCGCTACTTTGAAAAGCATCGGCACTGTTTGGTTATAAAAATCCAAAGATAAATTCGATGAAATCGTAATAAACAAGGCAAATGCACAGCCCATCATAGGTCCTAAATACGGTACGATATTGATAAGTGCTGCAAAAATGGCTATTAAAAGGGCGTTTTCGATGCCCATAATCCACAATGAAATGGATAAAAAGAAAACCACAAAAGCCATTTGCAAAAGTAATCCACTAAAATAGCGCGACAGCATGGTCGTTGTGTCACTCACTGCTTCCCGAACGTTTGCATCGTATTGATTAGGAACGAGTTGCGCCATAAACTCTGTAAACATATTCCGTTCTTTTAAGAAAAAAAACGAAATGAAAAGCACTGAAACTGTTCCTATCGCCAAGCTGCTTGCCATTACGAGGATGTTTCTGAAAAAATCGCTGACCAACGAAGGCGAAAACCAAGCAGAAAACGAATGTTCTAAGGCTAGTAAAATATCTTCTTTAGGCTTTATTAATCCAAACCGATGCCCCCAATCGGTGAGTTGTTTGAGGGGGAGTTCAAGTCCTTTTGTAAACGCATCGTAGTCAATTTTTGATAAATTATTGGCTTGTGCTACCACCAGTGGAACAAAAATAGAAATCAACGAAAAGATGATAAAGATAAAAAAAGAGAGTACCAACAGCGCAGATACTGAGGGGGGGATATGTCGTTTGCCTATGCGCACACGTTGATACATAAAACGCATAAGTGGCTGTCCAAGCATCGAAACTACCCAAGCGATAAGCACATAAGCGACAATATCCCTGAAATACCAAATAATGGCACCTGCTACCATGAGAGAAAAGGCTATGGCGAAATTGCGTTGCGTCAAATTCATATCGCAGATTTAAACGGGTTTGATGAATTGCTTTGATTATGCTTTTTGGACATTTTGAAATGCTTTTACTTCAGTTTCTCATTTTGAGCATGACGTATTTTATCTCTTTTCGTCTTTTTGTCCAAATTTTTTTCCAAAGCAGCGGTCAAATTTACACCTGTTTGATTAGCTAAACAAATTAACACGAACAAAACATCTGCCATTTCGTCCGCTAAATCATCTTTTGCCGTTGCTGCCAATTCAGGTGTTTTGAACGATTGTTCACCATAAAGTCTTGACATCAGTCTGGCGACTTCACCGACTTCTTCTGTCAGAATCGCCATATTGGTCAATTCGTTGTAGTAACGGATGCCGATGGTGTTTATCCATTCGTCAACGGTTTGTTGAGCTTGTTCGATGGTCATTTTCATTATTTAAAAAAGGCTTTTACAATCGGTTTCATAACGCCAACCCAAAGTCCATATTGTTTCCCCGAAGGGTGCAAACCGTCACCTGCCACAAGGCTTGGGTCGTTGAGTCCTTGCCTTGAAATAGGCGTAATTGGAGCATAAGCAATGCCCATTGAGCGAGTAATCGCTTCATTAGCCGCATTATATTGGTCAATACCTTCACTTATAGATTGCCGACCGCCGCCAAAAGGGGTATAGGCATAATCGGGAATAGACACCACAATAACCCGTTCTTTTTTGCCCCCTGCAAACTTTATGGCGCGTTCTAAAAGTGCTGTAAACGCTGGTTTATAGTCCTCAACCGAACGTCCACGATATTGGTTATTGACACCAATCAGCAGTGAAACCATATCAAAAGTGTCCGTTTGGGTCAATCCAGAAGCCGTGATGCCATTTTCCAATTCATCAGTCGTCCAGCCTGTTCGAGCGACTATTTTGACTGTACCGATGTTGATGCCATCTGCTTTTAAGTTGTCTCGCAATTGGTTTGGGAAACGCTCCGCTTCTTTGACACTTTCGCCAATCGTGTAAGAATCGCCAAGTGCGAGATACGTAAATGAGGAGTCTTTGCTCATCGTAATCGGGTCTGTTACAGTTACTGAGGGGGATGATTTTTTAGTGCAATTCCAAGTAAGGCATACAAGAAGGATGGTGAATCGAAGCATTGTCGTTTATTTTATAGGTCAAAATCAAAACCTGAGTCGTGGTGCAAGGTTTCTTGCAAACCCAGTATCATATCACTATACGAATGTGTGAGCAAATCAGATTGCTGAATGTTGAAAAGCGCGATATAAAAACGACATTGTTCGTACAAAACTTCAGGACTCAATATTTCTGTTATATTTTCAGAATTGATGGCTTCAATTTCGACAAAATGCCCCAAATTCTGTACTTCGTCAATATGAAATTTGACATTTTCGATGAAGTAAATCTGCCTTTTTTTATCAACAACAGTCAAAATGCCTACGGAATCGGTCAATATTTTCTTCAAAGCCGCTGCATCCGAAGGCGTTTTGAACAAAGTGACATCGCTTTGTTTTGGACCTGATTGATTGGGACGATTGTAGTGAATGAGTGTATTTTCGATATTACCTTCACGCAATTTTAGCCGCCCTGTTGGTACTCGAAAATAGGTATCAATCTGATGGTCAATCCCTCTGAAATCCGCGTTTTGCGCCTTCAATATCGTTTCGATACTGAGGGGGTCGTTGCAACGGGCTTTTATTTCGATCAGTAAGCGGTTCATTTTATTGGTTACTCGTTATTGGTTGATTAGTTATTGGTTTAGCTGTTTTCTGCCTATTTCTTTAACAATTTCTCCAACTCTTGAACCCTTTTAGCCAATGCTGGTAATTTTTTAAAAATAGAAAAAGACCTCAAATAACTATGATAATCAAAAGCAGGCGTACCGTACAATTTTGAACCCGCCGCTTGATGATTGGAAACGCCTGATTGTCCTTGAATCTGAACATTGTCGCCAATTTGCAAATGACCTGCAAAACCTGTTTGACCACCGACACGGACACTTTTACCGATTTTTGTAGAGCCACCAATGCCTGTGAGGGCAGCAATAACTGTATTTTCGCCGACTTCAACATTGTGTGCAATTTGAATCAAATTGTCTAATTTGACACCCCGATGGATGGTTGTTGCGCCAATTGTTGCGCGGTCAATGACTGTATTGGCACCAATTTCTACTTCATCTTCAATGATGACGATGCCTGTATGTGTGATTTTTTTGTACGTGCCGTCTGCTTGTGGTGCAAAACCAAAACCATCAGAGCCGATGACAACGCCTGCATGGAAGACACAACGTTCACCAATTTGAGTGCCTTATATATCTTGACACCAGGATAAAGAAGTGAATTTTGACCAATTTTAGTATTTTTTCCTACAAAAACCTGTGGCGACAGCACAACATCGTCGCCAATTTCTGCACCTTCTTCGATGACCACAAAATCGCCAACGGTGACGTTTTGACCCATTTTTACTGAGGGGTGTATGGCGGCACGTTCAGAAATCGTCGGCGGGGCTTTCTCTTCTGCATTAAATTTTTCGAGCAAAAAAGCCAGTGAATCATACACGTTTTCCACACGTATCAAGGTGGGTTTGATAGGACGACGTGGTTTGAAAGTATTGGAAATCAATAGAATAGATGCCACCGTCGTATAAGCATGTTCTTCATATTTGTCGTTGCCGAAGAAACAAATGTCGCCTTCTACGGCTGATTCAATTTTGCCAGGGCGTACGCCAATTACTGAGGGGTCGCCTTCGACAGTTCCGCCGAGTAAGTCTGCTAATTGTTGTGCTGTTATTGTCATAAAAAAAAAGTAATGAATTAATCCCAAGTTAGTTTTAGATAATGTTTGTCAAGTTATTGATAAAGCAAAGGTACATGAAAGTCACAGAGTAACAAATCGCCTTTTATTTCATTAACATCAAAAATAGTCGGATGGTAAAATGCTGTTACTTATGAAATCTTAGAATGGCTGTGTATTTTCGCCAAAAAATAATCTATGGTTTCTACTATCACTATCATTTTCCTTCTCGGCTATGCTGCTATCATTTTTGAAGAACGAATTAAAATCAATAAAACAGCTTCCTCTCTCGTTACGGGTGTTCTATGTTGGACTGTTTATATGCTGGGTTCAAATGATGTCGAACTTGTTGATAATCAACTGATTCACCATTTTGCTGATGCCTCACAAATCTTATTTTTTCTTTTGGGTGCGATGACCATCGTTGAAATCATGGATGCACACGATGCGTTTGATATCATCATTTCAAAACTCAAAACCCGAAAAAAAGTAACGTTGTTGTGGATTATAGGCTTTGTTGCTTTCTTTTTTTCTGCCGTTTTGGATAATCTGACGACGACTATTGTTATGGTTTCATTCCTTAGAAAACTCATATACAATCGAGATGACCGCTTATTTATGGCGAGTATCATCATCATTGCCGCTAACGCAGGCGGCGCGTTTTCGCCCATAGGTGACGTGACAACGACCATGCTGTGGATAGGCGGGCAAGTGACAACTGGAAAACTCATGGAATATGTTTTTCTGCCGAGTCTCGTGTGTCTTGTAGCC
>JAYTMI010000571.1:0-2210 GCA_043728625.1 Saprospiraceae bacterium
CTTTTCCGTCGTGTTAAAGGTTATGATCCCTCGGCAGCATCTGCTTTTTTAGGGCGTGTAGGCTCAGTTGCCAATTGGCGCAATCGTATAGAAATTGCCAATCCAAACACTTCAATAGGTGATGATGCAGTAGAAATTACGTTTTATGACGGCGATGGTAAAATTGTTACAGAACGTATTTTCAGACAGGCAAATGAAAATACGAGTGCCAATATGCGTATAGGTATCACAAATCGGTGGCACAAAGCCCTATGGGTCAGTGCCGTTTATTTCGGTTCTGATTTTATGATTACTAATGAATTTTTGCCTAAAAAATTCATAAATCTAGGTGAAACAGCTTGGATTGAATATGAAAATGACCGCAATATTCCATTGACCGTTCAGCCCGAATATTTGAGTTGGAGTGTGAATGAACTGACTGAATATTTCAAAATTTTCGTTTCGACAGACCAAATTGATACGACTATTCACAATCAAGAAGGCTTACCGCTTGATGAACGTTCAGGTGCAACACGCGGCGGTATTGGTCGAGCGAATACGACACCGATACAGGATTGGCGGACTTTTGAACGTGATTTTCGCATCGTATGCCCATTAAAAGCTGCTGATGTTGCTGGAACAAAAACGGCTAAGTTGGGTAATATTACTGTCACTGCGCCCAATGGTTTTCAAGCAAAAGCCAGCCTTTCTTCAACAAATGAAGCGAAAAGAGCGGTGTCTGACATGAAAACATTGAGTGCGGGCAAAGACCTGTTTTCGGCTGCGCTTGCTGACTCTCTGGGTTCGTCTCCGGCAATGGATGTTTTAGAGTTGGAAAATATTAGTGGCGATGTTTCAGCAGCTAATCCATTGAAAATCAATATTTCAGGTATTGAAAAAAATGAAGTTGTTTTAGCGATAGGTTACGATGCCGCTTCTGGTATGTATTTGCCTGTGGGCATGTCCGATACTGAGGGGGTCGTTAATGTACATACTTTGACCGCTGAACAACCGACGACACGTGGCTTGGGCAAGTCAGTCAAAATGTTTTTCAAAAAAATGATAAAACCTCTGACGGGCAAGTTTGAATACCCGATGTTGCGCCTTGTCAAATATGACGAAACGGGTAAAACCGATGCTTTTGAGTATGTAAATGACAAGGAATTGATAAAATCAAAGGTCGCCAAAGCCAATAACATCGCTTTGTTTGTTCATGGTTTTATTGGTACGACTGATGATAAAGTCGGCAGTGTCCGTCGCCCGATAAAGGAAGGTGAACGCTCTTTAGACGACCGCTACGATTTGGTTTTGGCGTTTGATTACGAAACGCTCAATACAAAGATTGAGGATACGGCGGCTGATTTGGAAAAAAAATTGGCAGAAGTGGGCTTACAAAAAGGCTGTGGTAAGCATTTTACCATCATCGCACACTCGATGGGCGGCTTGGTGAGTCGTTATTTTATTGAAAAATTGACAGGTAAAGAGTTTGTTAGCCATCTTATTATGCTCGGCACGCCGAATAATGGCTCTGAAATGGCTGATATAAAAAATATGATTATGCCTTGGTTAACGATGGCTTTGAATGGTGCGGCATTTTTGCAGCCTTATTTGTTGCCGATTTCGTGGTTAGGCAAATTCATAAACAAAGCAACGGTTACGATGGAGGAACAAGGGACAAATTCCACGTTTATCCAAACGCTGAACAACTTGCCTGATGTGCAAATTCCCTATCATATCGTGGTCGGCAATACAGATTTGATGAAGGCAAAACGACCCGACGAATATGGTTTGATTCAAAAAGTAAAAGACATTTTGAAGGAACGAGATGGCGTTCAAGTGGTTGATATGTTTCTAGGTAAACCCAATGATTTGGTCGTTACAACAGAATCTATCCGTAGTCCAGGACAACAAAAAAATGTCAAATTGATAGAAGTGGCGAGCAATCATTTCAACTATTTTGTTCAAGAAACAGATGGTTTGGAAGCGTTGGTGGAAGCTTCGCGGGAGGCTTGATTTTTGACCATAGATGACACGGGTGCGACAGATTTTCACTGATTTTCTTTTAATTCTGTAAGAAAATAAAAGAAAATCAAGAGAAAATCTGTTGCACCCGTGTCATCTGTGGTCTCCAAAAGTTGCTAATTTTTTTTTCATAAATCATTTTCATTTTGTAAATTGCAATCGGTTTTGTATCAAAATTGAATTTTATAAATCATTTTATCTAAAATATA
>JAYTMI010000572.1:0-4652 GCA_043728625.1 Saprospiraceae bacterium
CTAAAAATTTTTAGCAAATCTTTAAAGGCTTTATGTTTGAGTATTTCAGCAATATCTATAAAATCTTTTTCACTCCGCCGCCCTGTCAAGGCTTCAAACTTATAAGTCGCAATTTCTTCAATACTTGCCATTCGGATGTTATCTACAATTAAGGGGTCTTGTAAAAATGGAACATGCCAATCGTAAATATCTACTTTGACACCCTCAACGTTCCATGTTTGACCATTAGCACTTGCTGATAGTAAACGTGACTTTGAAAAAAGATTTTTGATTTGATTAGAAATGAGCGTAAAATCTATACTTTTATCTGTAAAAAGGTCAATATCAATGGATTCTCTGTGACCTAATTGTAATGAGAGTGCCGTTCCACCGACCAAACGGAAAGAGGAAAGTTCATGAATATCCATCATTTTAAGCAGAACTTCGTGCATGGACGGGCTAATGGTTTCATAGTAAAGCTTTGTCATAGCGCATGATATTGTTTTTTATCAAAAGACTTAAATAATGTGCGTTGAGGAATATTTAAAAAAGCCATGCCTTGAACAATAGCGGCTTCTCTTAGATAATCAGCCGTTAATAAGGCTTCACGGCAACGGTCTGTGCCATAGAACGCATGAGTTAAGATAATTTCTTGAATATCACCGAGTTCAAAAACACGCCGAATAATGTAAGAAGCATTTTTGTCTTCTTGCAGTTCATCTTTTTTGACATCCCAAAAAAGAACAGCATCAAGATACGGTAATAATAGGTTGTTCATTTCTTTACAATTTAAGGGTAAAATAAGCCTTTTTCAATAATCAATTACAATAAATAATTGATTACATTTGTTTGATTAAATTCACAACTTTAAACAACAATTAAAATGGAAGAAATGCACATTAATTGGGCGGCTTTCGCAGTCGCAGTCGTTGCTCAAATGGCTGTTGGTTTTCTTTGGTTCCACCCCTCAGTAATGGGTAAAATGTGGGCAAAAGCAAATAACATTGAGCTTAAAGATATGAATCCCGAAAATGCGGGCATGTCTTATGGTATCACCACTCTGTTGACAATCGTTTTTACGTTTTGGCTTGCAGGCAATGTAACGGGTCCTGGGCAGCAAGTAGCTGCTGATGGACGCAGTTTTGTCACTTTCCAACATGGTTTAGTTCACGCTTTAGCCTTGAGCATTATGGTGATGTTACCAGTCTTCGCAGGTCCTGCAATCTTTGAAAAAAGAGGTTGGAATTGGGTCATTGTTCATGTCGGCTATTGGTTTGCACGCATGGCAGTTGCAGCAGGTATTTTAAGCGCATGGCGGTAGAAAGGGGTTTCATAAATTACACCTTTATCTCTTTCCATTTCCCTTTTTTGAAATAATACCAAGCCATCAAAGCAATCAGTGATTCCGCAACGGGGACGGCAATGAAGGCACCTGTGGCGTTCCAGTCCAAACCTTTTGCTAAAAAGTATGCAAAAGGCACTTGAAACAGCCAAAAGCAGACAAAATTGATAACCGTAGGCGTGCGCGTATCGCCCGCACCGTTCAAGGCTTGCGCCATCACCATGCCGATGCCATAAAAGATATAGCCTGAACCCATGATTTGCAGTGCCAATGCACCATATTGAACAACCGCTTCGTCCTGTGTAAAAAGGCGAATGATGGGATTTGAAAAGAAGACAAATAACACCATCACAAAGCCCATAAAAATCGCATTGTATTTTGCAGCAATCAAAACGCTTTGTTCGGCGCGGTGAAACTGCTTGGCACCGAGGTTTTGACCCACCAAAGTCGCTGCCGCATTGCTCAATCCCCAAGCGGGCAGTATGAAAAACACCACATTGCGAATCGCAATTTGATAACCTGCGGAAGCCGATGTGCCGCCCGTTTCAGCCACTAAACGCGCCAATATAATCCAACTACCACTCGCAATGATGAATTGAAACGTAGCGGGCCAAGCAATATGCACGATGGATTTGATGAGGGGCATATCTATCTTAAAATGCCGTGCTTGAAACGTGAGCATGCCACTGCCCTTGAAAAGATGATAACATTGATACAAAACGCCCGAACTCCGACCAATCACCGTTGCAATAGCTGCACCTTTCAGACCCCAAAAGTGAATGAAAATAGGACACAAAATGATGTTAATGATACTGGCAATCCAAAGACTGTGCATCGCCATCGTTGCGTCGCCGGCACCTCTGAAAATACCATTGATGAGAAACAGCATCATAATCGCCCCACTGCCACCGAGCATAATACGTGTAAAAATCGCTCCTTCGGCAACAACATCGGGACTTGCGCCCATGAATGATAAGACATCGCTGGCAAACACAACGCCTAAAATGCTTAAAATAGCGGTGAGAACTGCCGCAATGACAAGGGATTGCGCGCCCGCATGTGCCGCCGCTTCGGGGCTTTTCTCGCCAATGCGTCGAGCGACAATCGCCGTAGCTGCCGTACTCAAACCAATCGCAATCGAATAAACGATGGTGACTACGGACTCTGTTAAACCGACGGTTGCAATCGCATTTTGCCCCAATTTTCCTACAAAAAACATGTCCACAACCGCAAAAACGCTTTCGAGACTCAATTCCAGTATCATCGGTACAGCCAATAGAAAGACCGCTTTGCGGATGCTGCCTTGCGTGTAGTCTTGTTGTTCCCCGTTGAGGGATTCTTTTATAAGTGAAAAGATTCGTTTGACCTTTTGTTGAGTCGCCATGACGTTTTTATAACTTGTTTTTTTCAAACTTTTGTTTTTAGAAAAAGAGGACAAAATTATAATTTTTGTTTTAAATAAAAATACCCCCTCAGTATTTTGCATCAAAATAATAGAGAAATAGATAAAAAGCCTTCTGAGTAGCATAACTCAAAAGGCTTTTTGCATGAACAATACTGAGGGGGTCAATTTTGATTTTTGTAAAACCTATCTGCCAATAAACTTATCGGTAAACCAATGCACACGACGAGGATTGCCATGTTTTTCAAAGCAGAAACCCAATTGAATGAATTTTGCGTTATGTGGGTTATCGGTACAACCAATAAATTCATGGTTGCCCAAACGAATAAACCGTAAATCAAGGCATTAACCCATTTGTTTTGTCTTAAAAAGGACAAACGTGGATAGATGAGAAAGTAAAAAGCCGCAAAACTCATAGCAATGAGATAGTGGAAAAATGCGCCCCAAGCGACCATTTCATTGCCACCTGTAAATGCGTCTTTACCAAATACACCGCTTGCAATGTATTTAAGTGTTCCGACTGCTTTGCCGTTTGCTAAAAGCAGAATGGCGGCGGAAATGTCTAAAGTACCTGCAATGAGACCTGCGAAGAGGATGTTTTTTAGAAGTGGCTTTTCCATGATTGGTTATTCGTTTTACTTGTTTATTCATAAAACGGGTTGAAACCCGTACTACGTTATTCTTCCTCAAACTTAGAGCCGACAGGATGCCGATATTCTTGAAAAGGAATCTTCAAAAGCGGCGGAATGTGCGTATTTTCAGCTTCATCCATATAGGTATCAATGCCATAAACCAATTTACTGCGGTCTAAATCCATGTATGTGCCAAACAGTCTATCCCAAATTGAAAAGATATTGCCATAATTTGAATCGGTATAAGGCAGCACATAATGATGATGCACGTGGTGCATATCGGGCGTAATAATGACCCAACTCAAAGCATTGTCTAACCATTTTGGTAAAGAAATATTGGCATGATTGAACTGCGACAACAAAACAGAGCAGGACTGATATAAAAACACCAACCACATTGGCGCACCTGCGATGACAACGCCTAATGTTGTGAAGACAAATCTAAAAAAACTTTCACCCGGATGATGACGGTTTGCAGAGGTCGTATCTATATGCGTATCGGTGTGATGAATCAAGTGAAAACGCCACATCCAACGCACTTTGTGTTCCGTCCAATGTACGGAATATGCTCCGATTAAATCCAATAACAGCATTCCAACAATGGCAAACAACCAAGTGGGCATTGCAGGCAGCCAATTTAAGATACCAAATTGCATTTCTTGCGCCCAATCTGCCGATGTTAATAGAATAAACGCCAAAGGAAAATTGACAAGAATGGTTGTTATCGTAAAAAAGATATTCGTCCCCGCGTGCTTCCATTTGTTGTATTTGAACTGGAAAAGCGGCACAGCACTTTCGATTATCCAAAAGAAAGCGATGCCACCGACCAATATAAATGTTCGGTGCGCAGTCGGTATAGTTGAAAAATAATTAACTATAGTATCCATATTTGTTTACACATAATTATTGGTGTTCGAAGATTTTTTAATATTTAATTTGTCCGCAACTCTCGTTTCAAAATCTTACCTGTTGCGCTCATAGGTAAAGAATCCACAAACTCGATGATGCGCGGATATTTATACATTGCAATTTGTTCTTTTGACCAAATAACAAGTTCTTCTTCGGATAGTTGCATATTGGGTTTTAAAACCACACAGGCTTTTATTTCTTCACCGTATTGTTTGTTGGGAACGCCAATGACGGCAACCATCGAAATAGCAGGGTGTTGTATCAACATTTCCTCGACTTCTCGCGGATAAACATTAAAACCACCTCTGATAATCATGTCTTTGGTTCTGTCCACGATGAAATAATAGCCATCTGAGTCTCTGTAACCGATGTCGCCAGAGTGCAACCA
>JAYTMI010000573.1:0-2079 GCA_043728625.1 Saprospiraceae bacterium
CCTCAGTATCGGCGACGAAACTTACAACCTAACGATTGACGATTTCCTCATCACTTCGGAAGACATTCCGGGTTGGGAAGTCGCTTCTGACGGCGATGTAACTGTTGCGCTTGACCTCACGCTCACGCCCGAATTGGAAGCTGAAGGTACGGCGCGGGATTTGGTCAATAAAATCCAAAATATCCGTAAAGACCGCAATTTCAATATCACGGACAAAATTTCTGTCAAATTGGAACGCCACGATGCGATTATCGCCGCCGTCGAAGGGTATGCCGATTATATCAAAAATGAAGTTTTGGCAACTGAATTAGACATGGTTTCGGTGGATTTTTCTGAAAAAATGGCTTTGAATGATGTTGTTGAGTTGGGGGTTGATGTGCGGTTGAATTGATTTGCCTTGGTTTTTGAATAAAAAACACCCTTTCAGTGTGAAAATACGGAGGGGGTGTTTTAGTTTTACGGAAAGTTGTATTTTTACAAAAAAATAGAAAATGAAATTAAGGCAGCTTAGTTATATAAAAAAATCTTTAACGCCCAACAACAACGAATGGTCTGTTGATGAATTGCAATTGATGGATATTAACTTAGTCGTGGGTAAAAATGCTATCGGTAAATCGAGAGTGGTTAAACTGATTAATAAAGCCGCTTCAATTATCAATGGTATTGCCGTTGATGATAGTTTCAATGGTGCAACTTCTGTTACTGAATGGCAACTACATTTTGAAACAGCGAATGGCAGCAGCCTAAAATTTGATTTTACAAGTTCATTAGATATGTTTGATTCTGAAAAAATATATTTCGATGAGAAACTTGTTTTAGATAGGACAAAAGACAACACACAGATTTACTCGTATATTAATGGACTTATAAGTATTGCGCCCCCTCTTGATAGATTGACGCTACAAGTAAGGCGTGACCAAAAAGAGTTTCCTTTTTTTGAAGACATTGTAAAATGGGCGAAACAGTTGAGATTTTTTGATTTTACAGCTATTGATCCTCTTGACGTTACGTCTAAATCATTGGAATATCATCCTGTTAATTTGTTAGAAAGATTAAGCCTCGCATCAAAACAGAATGTTATTTTAGCATTTAATACAATAGGTTATCAAATCAAAGATATTTTTGTCGAAAAGCGTTTGGGTGGTGCGCCACGATTGCACGTTGTTGAAGAAGGGCTAATAAATAGTATTGTGGATTCTGAAATGTCGCAGGGCATGTTAAGAGCATTATCTGTTCTTATATTTATTGAAAACTTAGTTTCTAATAATAATGTTTCAACTGTAATTATTGACGATTTAAGCGAAGGTCTCGACTACGAACGTGCCACAAAACTCGGCAAACTCTTAGTCGAAAAGCTCGAAAACTCCAATATTCAATTCATCGCCACATCAAACGACAGTTTTTTGATGGATGTCATTCCGATAAAATATTGGAATATTTTGCAACGTGATGGTAATACTGTTCGAGCCTTGAATTATCAAAACTCAAAAGAACAGTTTGACAAATTCCGTATGACAGGTTTAAGTAATTTCGATTTGTTTTCATCAGATTATTTGCTTCAAAAACTATGAGGAAAATCGCTATTTTCGTAGAAGGACAAACAGAACTCATCGTTGTAAGGGAATATTTGTTGAAGTGGTTCAATTATGAAAATATTGAAATTGAATGTCGAACACTTTTTACAGATAGTAAATTTCATACTTTTCCTTACGATTTCGCTACGCCGACCCCTCAGTATCATTTCCAAATCATCAATGTTGGAAATGATAACGCTGTCTTGTCGCGTATTTTAAAACGAGAAGAATATATGTGGCACGCAGGTTATGATAAAATTATCGGTTTGCGCGATATGTATTCAACAGAATATCGAGAAATGTCAACAGTAATTGACCCGAGCCTTAATCAAAAATTCATAAATGCTCGGATAGAAATCCTAAATGATAGAGCAAAACAACCAGATAAAATTCAAATGTGTTTTGCAATAATGGAAACAGAAGCTTGGTTTTTAGGACTTTCTGAAATTTTCGAACTCATTGATGAACGATTAACAAATGCCTTTATCCATGAAAATACGGGAAA
>JAYTMI010000574.1:0-8795 GCA_043728625.1 Saprospiraceae bacterium
AAACCAAAAGCCTCGCGTGGATAGATGCCCCACCAACCCAAATCGAGTTGGGAAATGGTTTGAAATATATGAATTAACCAAATTATTGCCGTGAAATACAAAGGGAATCGAAGACTATCCCAAAAAGATATGTGTTTGGACTCTTGGTCATATTGCATTTGTTCGATATAATTACGCTCCATTGGACTCTTTTTTTTTCCATAAAAATAAAAAACGTCGCTGATTGTTTATAGTCAACGACGTTTTTGTAAACGTTTATTTATAAAAAATAGTTGTCGAAATAGATGTTTTGAATCGCTTATTTTGAAAGCAATTGGCATTTCTGCGCCGCTTCGGTTGCTTTCGGATTGTGTGCTCCGTCATAGGCATCTGCTAATAAACAGTACAATTTGCTGTTATTTGGCTCTTTTGTTACCATCTTTTCAAGGCGACCAATGGCTTTGTCGTATTGCCCTGTTTTGATTGCCAGCCTTGCCAATTGTGCATTAACCGCTACATTTTCAGGATTTTGCGCATCCAATTCACGCAACAACAAAATACCTTTCATCGGATTGTCTTTCGGTGGATTCTCCGTGTAACACAACGCCAAATTGATGCGATGCTCTAATTTTGTCGGATTCAAAGATGCAGCATTTTGAAAGGCTTTGACGGCTTGATTGGCGCAAAAATCACGCAACGACATATCTTCCGCTTTTTGCAAAGCCAAATAATAATTCGCTCCTGCAATAGACCACGCTTCATCTGTTTTGTCTAACTCTGCAACCTGTTCAGCATAGTGTGCAGCAACTTCATCATGCCCGGCATTGTGCCAAGCGGCTGATAGTTGCTTCAATACTGAGGGGTCTTTAGCTGATTCACTTTTCTGTGTAAGTGATTGTATTTCAGTCGCTTGTGTTGGATTTAGACCTTTGTTTGCTTCTTTCATAACGGCTGCCATGTCAAGGGTCGTACCTGTGAGTGCACGAGCCGTTTCGAAGGATTTTTGTTCCTTCGATTGGACATCACAACCAAAATAAAGAATGAAAAACAAGGCAACCGCAGAAGCGACAACGATGATTTGCTGTCTGTTCATTTTTGAAAAATTTATAATTCCAAAATTCCAAAATTCCAAACTTTAGGTTAGCCCTTGAAATTTTGGAATTTTGGAATTTTGAAAAAAGCATCTTATTCTTCGCCCTTATCATCAGGTAAAGAAGTGACACTGGTTTTCACATGCTCTGTGAAAATTTTGGCAGGTTTGAAAGCAGGAATATAATGTTCAGGAATCTGAACGGTTTTATTGCGCTTAATATTCCGTCCTGTTTTAGCTGCCCGTTTTTTAATAACGAACGAGCCGAAGCCACGAATATAGACGTTTTCACCGTTGCCCATTGTTTCGCGGACTTCGTTGAAGAAAGTTTCCAAAGAGACCAATACGTCCACCTTGGCTAGACCTGTTTTTTCTGAAATGGCTGCTACTATATCAGCTTTTCTCATTATGAATTGATTTAGAATGAGTTATGAATGATGTTCTTGCTATTCTTTCGTTTTGTCAAAAGTGGGGCAAATCTCTGTTTTTTATTCTGTATTAAGAAGCCCTTTTTGAAAGTTTTTTATAAAAATGATGATTTTATTAAACTTACGTCTCTGAAAATCAATACTTTATACGAGGAGTCAATCAAATTGTTTGCCAAACTTTTTTTTTTTTAGAATTATTATGCACAATCAATTTCCGAAAAACTATGAAAACGACTAAAATTGCCCTATGTCAATCACCCAAAAAACAAATAAGAATACTTGTCTCTTGAAAGATGAAACGAAAATACGAGTATAGAATTGATTTTCAATAGTTTACATAAAAAAAGTTTAAATTTTTTTTTTTCTCCTTTAGTCTCATGGCGGTTTTACTATCTTTGCCGTTCTTTCTAAAGCAAAACGAGTGTGTTTTTTACGACGCCTCATCTTTTTTTCTTTTCGATTCATAAATTCCCAGCAATATGCTCCTTTCAATGACAGGTTACGGGCGTTCAACCCGCTCTTTTGGTGATAAAACAGTGACGATTGAAATTCGCGCTTTGAACTCTAAAATGACGGATATGCGTTTTAAAATGCCGTCAAATTACAAAGAAAAAGAAATTGACTTACGTCGTATTCTCACAGAGAAAGCAGAGCGCGGCAAGATAGATATGAGTATCAATGTCCGTTCTATGACAGGTGAAGACGACTTTGTCTTGAATCACGAATTGTTTCGACGTTATTATAAGGAGTTGTCACAACTCAAAACGGAATTAGGCATTGATCACGGCGATGTTTTGCAAGCCATTTTGCGGTTGCCGAATGTACTGGGTTCTGATGAAGATTCGGTGCAAGAGGAGCAATGGCAAGCGACCGTTGAAGCGATAAATGAAGCACTCGTGGACTTCACAAATTTCCGTCTTACTGAGGGGGGTGCGATGGAAGAGGATTTGAGGTTGCGGGTTGAGAACATTGCACGTTTGTTGACGGAGGTTGAACCTTATGAAACGGAGCGTGTTGTAAAATTACGGCAGCGCATGAAGCAAAACCTCGAAGAATTTATGGGCAAAGAGAATGTGGACAAAAATCGTTTTGAGCAAGAAGTCCTTTTTTATCTTGAAAAAATTGATGTAACAGAGGAAAAAGTGCGTTTAAGTCAACATTGCCGCTATTTTTTGGAAACATTAAACGATGATAAAAGTACATCGAAGGGCAAAACGTTGAATTTTATAACGCAAGAAATCGGGCGTGAAATCAATACGCTTGGCTCAAAAGCCTATTCATCGCATATCCAACACCTCGTTGTTAAAATGAAAGATGAATTGGAAAAAATGAAAGAATTGATAGCGAATCTCGTTTAAAAATTCAAATTCAAAAATTCAGATTTAGATAAAAAATCAATTTACATTTAGTAATGGAAGCGAATTTACTTATAATAGATGGACCATCGGCAGGTGGGAAAACAACAATCGTTAACATGTTGTTAAAACAAACCGACATTTCATTTAGTATCGCTAAAAGGGTTACTACCAGAGAAAAGCGCGATAGCAAAGAAGATGATTTAAGCTATGATTATGTTGACCATACTACTTTTCAAAATATGATAATCAATAATGAATTGATTGAATATCATTGTTATCTTTTTGGAATGTGCTATGCTTTACCATTTGCTAATGTTGAAAAACTGCTTCTTCAACAACAACATGTAATCGGGATTATTAATTTAGGCAATGCAAAGATGGTAAAGAAAGCCTATCCTAATTCTTTTAACATTCTTCTAACAGCTTCACTTGATACGATTAGACAAAGATTGGAAGAACGTCAAATACATACCCCCGAACAAATTGAAGAAAGATTGGGTAACGCGAATCGTTCTTTTGAGTTAGTACGTCAATATGATTTGGTCATTTATAATGAGAATCGTTCTCCTGGGTCAATCGTCCAAGAAATAATAGATTCTTATAAAAAACATAACGAAAAGGTGAAAAATTATCAGATTTAGATCAGTTTTAAGGTGTAATAGGATATAATCTTTGGATATTTGGGCATTTGAGAGGTTTAAACTCATCAAATATAAACAAATAATCCATACTTTTAAGGGTTGATGATGTCCTTGAAATACAGTATTGGCTAAATCATCAAAGTATTTTGAGCACTTTTTGCATTGATACCGATAGCGGTGTTCACAAGCATTGTGATGTCCGTGTCGTTCATGCTCGCCACTTTGGCATTGGGGGCAAATAACGCCCTCTGACCACCTTAATTCTCGTACTTTTTCGTAACATAGGCGGTCATCTACTATATCTTTTATCTGTAATACCATGTGCTTTTTTCACAAAGGTACGCAGCAACTTGAAATCATAATTGAGCCTTCTTTTTATTTAAAGACCGTAGTTTAAGGGCTTCCTATTAATACAATGTCCTATCTTTTTTGATAACTTTGCCATAAAACTGATAATGATGAAGCCAGAAAATTCAGAAAAAACATGGTGGGATGAAAAGCCGCCGATCTTCAAAACATGGCGACAGATGTATCTGTTCGTCCTTGTTTTTCATGCGTTGGTGATTGCGGCGTTTTATGCTTTTACATTGGCTTACTCCTGAACCTGCCCTTGGTTCATTTTGTTTTTTTATAAAAAACATTAACTTTGTAAGAAAAATACATTAGAAATGACGACGACAATAGCACAACCTAAATCATTGACTTTTTTAGAGTTCCTCGAAAAAGAACAAACATCTGCTGTCAAACACGAATATCATAAAGGGAAAACTATAGAAATGCCAGGAGGTTCTCAAAGACATAGTGAAATCACGCTTAATATTGGAGCGTTTATTAAATTTTCGCTTTTGCGAAAAACAGAAGAATATCACGCTTACAGTAGTGATATTGCCATTTATATGCCACCGATTGATAAATCTGTCTATGCTGATGGTAGTGTTGTGGAAGGCAAACCCCTCAGTATAGATGGCAAAAAATTGACGATTGTGAATCCAAAATTAATCATAGAGGTCGCTTCTCCGTCAACAATGGACTATGACAGGAATGATAAATTTAAGAATTATCGTTTGTTACCTGCTTTTAGAGAATACCTTTTAGTGAGCCAAAATGAGCCGACGATTGAAAAATATTACTTGAAAGATATTAAAAAAGGGATTTGGTTGTATCAACAAATCAGTGGTTTAGATGCGTCCGTTCGTTTGCAATCCATCGGTTGCACTTTGCGTTTGAAAGATATTTATAGCAATCTTTCGCCGATTGAAGAAGAGTAATTATAAGCATAAACTAAGTAAAAAAGGGATAAAATGGCGACATTTTACCCCTTTTTTTATTTTTCAAAACAATAAATTAAGCTGTAACTGCCTCACCATACATCTCTTCGCGCAACGCTTTGATGCGTGGGCTGTGGACATATTCACCATAAGTCATCAATTGGTCAATCATACCGTTTGGCGTGATTTCGATGATGCGATTGCCAACAGTGTCCAGTATTTGATAGTCATGGCTTGTAAAAATCATATTGCCTGGGAAGTCTCTCATGCCGTTGTTGAGGGCAGTGATACTTTCGAGGTCAAGGTGGTTGGTTGGTTCGTCCAAAATCGTGAAGTTAGGGTTCGCCAACATCGCTTTTGACATCATACAACGCACCTTTTCACCACCTGACAAAACGCTCGCATTTTTGAATACTTCTTCACCACTGAACAACATACGCCCTAAGAAACCACGAATAAACGACTCTTCTTTTTCTTTTGAAAACTGACGCAACCAATCAATGAGGTTCATATCGTTTGTGCCTGTAAAGAATTTCGTATTGTCGTTCGGCAAATACTGAGGGGATATGGTTTGACCGTAAGAAAACTTGCCTGTAAAGTTTTTGTCTTCACCTGAAATGATATTGAAAAATGCTGTTGGCACGTTGGCATTGCGGCAAAGAATAGCAATTTTTTCACCTTTATTCATTCTAAAACTGATGTTTTGGAACAAAAACTCACCATTTTCGGCAACTTTTGAAAGGTTTTCACATTCAAAAATAACATCACCTGGGTCACGTTCAGGTTTGAAATTGATAAAAGGATAACGACGACTGGATGGTCGCATATCTTCAAGATTCAATTTATCTAAAGCCTTTTTACGGCTTGTCGCTTGTTTCGATTTAGAGGCATTGGCAGAGAAACGAGCGATAAATTCCATCATTTCAGCCCGTTTTTGCTCTACTTTCTTATTTTTATCCGCCATTTGGCGTGATAACAATTGACTTGTTTCGTACCAGAATGTATAGTTACCAGTAAACAAACGGATTTTGCCGAAGTCAACGTCCACAACGTGCGTACACACCATGTCCAAGAAGTGACGGTCGTGGGAGACGACAATGACTAAGTTTTGGTAGTCAGCGAGGAAATCACAAAGCCATTCTGTCGTTTCCGCATCCAAGTCGTTCGTCGGTTCGTCCATCAACAAACAATCGGGATTCCCGAAAAGGGCTTGTGCCAAAAGGACTTTGATTTTGTCTTTACCGCTTAATTCACGCACTAAAGAGTCGTGTAAAGATTCTTTGATACCCAAATTTGAGAGCAATTCAGCGGCATCGGACTCTGCCATCCAGCCGTTCATTTCGCCAAATTCGGCTTCCAGTTCGGCGGCGTGCATGGATTCTGCTTCTGTTGCATTCGGGTTGTCATAAATGGCATTTTTCTCTATCATGATGTCATACAGGCGTTTATGCCCCATCATGACAGTGTCAATGACCTTTACATCGTCGAATGCGAAGTGGTTTTGAGACAAAATCGCCATACGATTGCCAGGTTCGATACTGACTTCGCCGCGATTAGGCTCAATTTCGCCTGACAAAATTTTGATGAAAGTAGATTTGCCTGCGCCATTCGCACCGATGACACCATAGCAATTACCTTTTGTGAATTTGAGGTTGACCTCATCGAAAAGAATGCGTTTGCCGAATTGCAACGCTACATTATTGACAGTAAGCATGAAATATCGAGATTGGAAAATTATTAGAATTTTTTGCGCCGCAAAGTTAGCAAAAGAAAACCGTTTGACCATGAAAGAATCATGGTCAAACGGTTAAAAAAGATAAAAAAAGATTAATAATCGCCAAAACAATAGCTGAATGTCAAACCGCCTATGAAATATAAGTCTTTACTTTTGGGGTTTGCGGTTTTACTGATACCTTCAAGGTAATCTGAAAAAGTAAACCTTACACCACCATCCAAACCCACCGAAATATGGTCGCCAAATTGCACTTTCAGCCCTAAGCCTACGGGAAAAGAAGGAACGATACTTTTCGCCCCAGCTTCTGGTAGAGGGTATGGGCGTACATCAGGTGGTGCGACTGGGACACCATCGTTTGAAGCTAAACCTAAGCCTGCATAAATATATGGATTGAAGAACGTACCTCCTAACTCGTAGTTGTTTTCGTTGCTATTGCCCAAAATATTATATTCGCACACTACTGTAAACTCACGGATGTTAGATTCAATTGAAAAACCTCTATAACGTGTAGAAGGATTGGGCGAATGTAAGTCCGAGGCTTTCAATCTGCCTTGAATATAGTTGCCCCGAATGGTGATAAAACGCTGTGGTGTATAGCGTATAAAAGCACCGAAAGTGGTTTGCAATTCTAAAGCGGAAACTGCGGGGTCGGTAAGGTCGCCTTGATAGTTGAATATGCCTCCCATGACACCCACTTCAAACTGGGCTTTACTGAGGGGTAGGCAAAGTACAAATGCGAGTGCAGTTAAATTAATTTTTTTCAATGACTTTAACATTGTTTTGCGTTTTTTATGTGATTGAATTATAAGAATGTAAAATACAGGATAACTGAAATTTACTATCTAAGTATTTGAAAACCACTTATTTATGAAGTAGAAAACAGACGATTAACTTATTTCAGCTATCTATAACGGACAAAAGTAGTAAAGAGATTCAGTATTTTTTTTGTTTGATAAAAAGATAACACATAGTTCAATAATTCTATTCATAAATGAAATTTGTACTTCTTTGGTCAATTTTAGCTCTTTTGCATTTATAGAATGATGAAATTTGTAGTTTTGCATTTTTTAGCATCTCCAAATACTCAAAATACGGATCCGAAGGATTCCTTTGGAATGGGGAGATTGATAAACCTTTTTTGTGTTTTGATTGATAAAAAATTTAAAAAGATGGCATTAGATCAAGTTGATGTTGACAAAGAAGTAGAATATGAAGTGAAAAAGAAAGATGAGATGTCGTTTTGGGAGCATCTCGACGAGTTGCGTGGACGGCTTATTCGCTCTTTAATTGCCATTTCAGTTGGCGTTATTGCGGTATTTGCTATGGGTGAATGGTTTTTTCTAATGATTATCTATGCACCCATAGATAAGTCATTCCCCACCTATAAATTTATGTGTGATATCGCTCAGGCAACAGGTGCAAAGGATTTGTGCCTCACGCCGCCCTCCTTAAAATTGTTTACAACAGAGGTTGGCGAAGTATTTTTCAAACAAATGCAAATAGCCATGATTGTGGGTCTATTACTGGCAATACCTTATGTTTTTTGGCAAGTTTGGTTATTTATCAAACCGGGGCTTATGGAAGCAGAAGTGAAAGCGGCGCGTGGTTTTGTGACTGTTTGTTCGTCATTGTTCATCGCGGGTGTTTTATTTGGTTATTTTATTATCACCCCTTTTGCGATGTCATTTTTAGCCAATTATACGATGGCAGGGATAGGTGGCACGTCTTCACTCGACTCTTACATTGGTTATCTGACGATGTTTACCTTGCCAATTGGGATTGTTTTTGAGTTACCTGTTATCATCTATTTTTTAGCTCGAGTGGGTATTGTTAGCTCTAAAATGTTGTCAGAATATCGCAAATACATGATTGTTATTCTGCTTCTTGTTGCGGGTATCATTACGCCTTCTCCTGATATGGTGTCTCATCTCTTAGTCTTTATTCCACTTTATACGCTTTACGAAGTGGGTATCGTTGTCAGTAAAAGAGTTGAAAAAAAGAGAGCTTTAAATAATGGATAGTTGATAATGGATAGTTGATAATGGATAGCATTTTGTTATCCATTATCCACTATTCATTATCCACTATCCACTATTTAAATATTGATGTCGCCAACCATTGTTTCAGGACGTAGGACTTCATCAAATTTTTCGGATGAGATATATCCCAAAGCCAAAGCCGCTTCTTTCAAAGTCGTGCCTTCTTTATGCGCTTTTTGAGCAATTTCAGCCGATTTGTAGTAACCAATATGCGGATTTAAAGCCGTAACGAGCATCAATGAGTTCGAAACGTGCTT
>JAYTMI010000575.1:0-3250 GCA_043728625.1 Saprospiraceae bacterium
TTCGGATAAATCGTCATCGGCTCTATTTTTATTAAATCTGTTGTTTCCAATTTGTCACTCAATTCGATACCTCTTTTAACAGTAAAAGAAGTATTGCTGGTAGAAACCAAAAGGCTATAACACGAGGTAGTTGAAAAAACTTTATTATAGCCATTAATTTTAACATAATAGATCGCGCCTACCGTTGGCGTATTAAACACAATGGTTTCGCTACCTAAGCCACTTTGTTGTGAAACCCCAATTTGAGAGCCGATAGTCCCATTTGATTTGGCATTATATAAACGTAAATCATAATCAGCAGGAAGATCTGTCAAGGTTATTTTGACCTTCGGTGAAGATGTTGTCGTCGTAAATTTATAATAATCAACATCTGTTGTAGAGCCAATTTGGGCGTTTCGTAAGGTATTCAAAGCTAAAATGGGGGCTGTTCTTGTGCTGTTGTTCGCCGTTTCATTGTCATTTGAGCAATTTGAATACGTAAAAGAAAAAGTTGCAGCATTGTTTACGTCATTAACATCACTTTTATTATTTATTGTTCCCACTGCTGCTGTGAATGTGTGTGTACCCAAAGCATAACCAGAGATTGCAGGTAAAATTATATTAACCGTTGCATTCGACGCAATATTTCCTGTCCAGTTGAAAGTTGAACTGGCATTATTGTCAACCATATAAATGATTTGGGCAGAAGTGATGGTATTTGAACCAAAATTCTTTAACGTTACTGAGGGGGTTACAATCGCTGCATAGACTGAACCATTTGGGGCAAGAACGGCTGTTATACCGCCATCATTTTGCAGTGTAACAGTTATGTTGACGGATGTTGATGTTGTTAAATTCCCTGAATTATCCGTAGCTTTTGCGGTCAAAGTATAATTTCCAGGAGGAACGTCTGACCAATTATAGCCATAAGGTGCTACTGTAGAACTGCCAATCAGTGAAGTGCCGTTGTAAAAATCAACTTTTGTCACTGTTCCATCTGTATCCACAGCATTTGCAGCGATTGAAATTGTTGCAGGAGCCCCAAAATTAGCATTATTTGTAGGTGTCGTGATGGATACTGAGGGGGGGACATTTATTCCGTCGAGAGGAGATTCCCATAGACCTCGACCATAAGTTGAAGCCCTTAATTTGCCTGTTGGTTTAAAAATATCAAGGTCAGTGATGGCTACACCTGGCATTCCGTTAGAATAAGCTTTCCAAGAACTTGTTGCGGCTGTCAGACAATAAACGCCTAAATCAGTGCCGCAATATATATCGCCATTGCTATGGAAAGCTAAACAATTGGCAGGAAGTGCCGGCAGACCAGTTGAGGTATTTGTCCAAGTAGAGCCACCATTTGTTGTACAATAAAGGCTATTTCCATTATAAGATGCCAAACAAACGAATATTTTATTCGGGTCAGATGGCAAAAATCGGACAGATTGAATCGAAACATTTGGAGGTAAGCCAGTAGTAATTTCAGTCCAAGATGTACCGCCATTTGTTGTTTTTATAATTCTTGTATTTGAAGAAGCGACAATATTTTGATTGTTCGATGCGGCGACATCAAGATTCAAAATTGTACCAATACTTAAAGATGAACTAATGGCAGACCAAGAAGTTCCACTGTTTGTTGAACGATAAACGCCAGAACCACCTGCCAAAAGGGTCGTTGATACTGAGGGGTCTTGCATCCAAGGTGTTACCCAGTCACCACCTGGCACAGTATAGATATTGGTAAAAGATGCGCCCCCATCTGTTGAACGATACAAATCGCCATAGTAAATAGATGCGAAAACATTATTATTGCTCGTATCATCTACGAAACAGTGCATGCCATCACCACCGAGAATTTCGGAGAAAGAAGTGCCGCCATTTGTCGTCATATTTGTGCCGTTGTCTTGATGACCACTTACAATAATATCTGCATCAGTTGCGGATTGACCAAAGCCATACATCTGTGCGATTGGTAAGTTTGTACTTTTATCACTCCAAGTTGCACCACCATTTGCTGAAGAAAAAACGCCCCCATCATTAGCAACCCAAAGAGTTGTTCCTCCGAAAAACATATCGTGATTGTCTGCATGTACATAAGGTGCGCCACTGCCCGACCAATGAGCAATACATGACCATGATGAACCAGAAGTTGTTGATTTCCAAATATTTACACCACCAGCATAAATCGTTGTTTTTACTGAGGGGTCAACTGCAAGGCTCAAGTCATACCATGCTTGCCCACCTGAGTCACTACCAGAAGCATTCCATCCCAGAATATTTGGCGAAGACGATTTTAATGAAAAAGTTAAACCACCATCGGTTGAGAGGTAGATACCTTTTAAACCATAATCTGAATTGTTACCGACTAAACAATAGACGTAATTAGGGTCAAGTGCGGTTACAGCAACAGCGACTCGAATAACGCCTGTTGTTGGTATTGAAACAATCGTCGTCCAAGTCACACCACCATCGTTAGAACGGAGAAAACCGTTTGAACCATAACCACCAGCATAAACAACAGATGGATTGTTGGGTTGAAATTCAAGGTCACGCACAGATTTAGGCGTTGTTTGAGTCCAATTCGCACCACCATCAACTGAACGGAAAATACCGGCACTACCGCCCACGATGAGTGTACCTGTGCTTGGGTCAATAATTATTTTTGATAATAACCGACGATTATTTATCGAAAAAGTCAAACCTGTTGGCGACCAAGAGCTTCCCCCATTTGTCGTTTTATAAATACCTGTTGAAACAGCATCCCCTGCTTCGCCATCACCTGTAAGTAGATACATTGTATTCGGATTGGTTGGGTCAAAAGCCACGTCCGTTGCACCAAGCAAAGCAATATCATCTGAAACAGCTGTCCAAGAGCTGCCGCCATTTGTTGATTTAAACAAACCACCCGCAGGCGAACAAACAAAAACAATATTGGGATTTGTTGGGTGAACCCGCACCGCATTGACCCTACCATTGCCACCACCAATAGCTGTTGATTTAGGTCCTATTAGTGTCCAATTCGCAGCAGTTCTTTCGTTTATCGCCCTTTGCTTCACCGCAAGTGCTCTTGTAATACCTTCAGAAAGCGCTTCAAAACGACCGCCCGATTCCTTCACACGCGGTTCAATCCAATTAGACCATCGTTTGAAATGTATAGTGCCCTCCATCTCTTTTTCAAATTTGTCCTTTGCACGGCTAGGGTTCTGCAATTCTTTACGCAGTTCTCTGCTGATTTCTTTGATACGTTCGGGCGTGTATTGACGCTCAAATGCCT
>JAYTMI010000576.1:0-2719 GCA_043728625.1 Saprospiraceae bacterium
ACAGCATTCCGTTATTAATTTTGAATTTGCCTTGTTGAAGTATTTAGGCAAAATTTCGTATGGTATTTATGTGTATCACATTTTTGCGGTGCGTGTTGTGGAGTATGTTTTGATGCAAGGTTCAGGTTCTCCTTTGATTGAACGGAATCCGATGTTTCATTTTTTATTCCCTTTTTGGGCGACTTTATTTGCCATCTTGTTATCGGCTGTGTCGTATGAATTTTTAGAAAAACCTTTTTTGCAATTAAAAAGAAAATTTAAGTGAGAATATTTTTAGTAGGCTTTATGGGCTGTGGCAAGAGCTTTATCGGACGACCGTTAGCTGCCAAATTGAGCTTTCAATTTGTTGATGTGGACAATATCATCGAAAATACTGAGGGGGTAACAGTTGCCCAAATATTTGCCAATCAAGGAGAAACATATTTCCGTCAATTAGAAAGTGATATACTGAGGGGGCTTGGCAAATGGGACGATATCGTCATCGCAACGGGTGGGGGAGCAGCTTGTTTTCACAATAATATGGATTGGATGAATGAACATGGCGTTACTATCTACCTCAAAGCCTCACCCGAATTATTGTTGTCACGCCTCAAAAATGAAACGCATCAAAGACCGCTTTTGGGTGGTCGCACCGATAAGGATTTGTTGAACTTTATTGAAAATAAAATTGCTGAACGCGCCCAGTTTTACGAAAAAGCTTCTTTAATAATCGAACAAGATTCTGACGGTGAGGATATTGTTGTTGATATTATCAACGCATTATATAACCGCATCTCACAGAATTAGCTTTGACCGAAAAAATGTCACAATTTTCCTTTTTTCTGCTTAAAAAATAAAAAAAGATGTACTAACACTTATTGGTTAGTTT
The DNA here is from genome assembly GCA_043728625.1 of Saprospiraceae bacterium. GTDB lineage: Bacteria > Bacteroidota > Bacteroidia > Chitinophagales > Saprospiraceae > JAAFJT01. Next base: position 869 of record JAYTMI010000576.1, read on the forward strand.
AAAATGTTTGTAAAAAGTGATTTTTAATTCAATCACTAACAAGTGATTATAGTTGTTTTATAACAATTATAATTCAATTTATAAAAAAGTGCCTAATCCTTATGCGGTATTTTGACTAAACAGGCACATAAAATCCTGTTACAAATTTTGCAGAACGGTGTTTGTGTGCTTACCTTTGCATTATCAGAAAAACAAAGAGATTATTTCTTAATCACTTTTTGATACAATTTTTCAATCGGACAAGACAATTTTAACAAACATACACAGAATAAACGCTTATTATTTTTACTCCCTTTACCCCCCACTCCCCCTTTTTTTTAATAATAATGGAAAGCTATAAGGATAAAAAAGCCAAAAGTCTAACAGTAAAACATAGTCATAAAAATTAAAAAGGCGCGGAAAAGTATTAACTTTGCCGCGCTTTTTTAATTAAAAAAAAATTCAAATAAAAAATGGAGCATCACCATTGCGTTATTATTGGTTCAGGGCCTGCGGGTTATACGGCAGCTATTTATGCCGCACGTGCAGGTATCAAACCTATTTTGTACACAGGACAAGAGCCTGGTGGTCAGTTGATGATTACAAACGATGTCGAAAACTATCCGGGTTATCCTGACGGCATCCATGGTCCCGTCATGATGGAGGATTTTAAAAAACAAGCGGAACGTTTTGGTACAGATGTTCGATACGAACTTATCAGTAAAGTAGATTTTACGTCAACCCCACACAGCCTTTTTACTGAGGGGGGCACTGAAATTAAAGCCGATGCGGTCATTATTGCCACAGGCGCAAGTGCTAAATGGTTGGGTTTGGAGTCGGAATTGCGGTTGCAAAACAAGGGCGTTTCTGCCTGTGCTGTTTGCGATGGTTTTTTCTTCCGCAATCAAGAAGTCGCTATTGTTGGCGGTGGTGATACGGCTGCTGAGGAGTCAACTTATTTGGCGAAATTGTGCAAAACGGTTCATCTCATCGTCCGACGTGACGAAATGCGGGCTTCGAAAATCATGCAAGAACGCGTCCTTAATACACCCAATCTCATTGTTCACTGGAATACAGAAACTGAAGAAGTCGTCGGAGAAGACGAAGTGAAGGGTGTTCGTTTGAAAAACAATAAAACAGGTGAAGTCACTGAAATACCCGTCACTGGTTTTTTTGTTGCGATTGGTCATAAACCCAATACCGACATTTTTAAAGGTTGGTTGACCCTCGACGAAACGGGTTATATCATCAACAAAGCAGGTACATCTCTTACAAATATCGAAGGCGTTTTTGTCTCTGGCGATGCTGCCGATAAGGTATATCGTCAAGCCGTCACCGCAGCGGGCATGGGCTGTATGGCAGCCTTGGACGCTGAAAGATGGTTGACTGAAAAAGGGATTGTTTAAATGGTTATTAGATATTGGGTATTGGTCAACCAATAACCAATATCTAATAACTAATAACGAATTATCAAACAATAAAATAATATTAAATGGCTACTAAATTTAGAAGCGGCGTGCTTCATGGTCAAGAAGTGACCGATTTATTCAACTACGCGAATGAGAACAATTTCGCGCTTCCTGCGGTCAATGTCATCAGCAGCAGCACGGTTAATGCGGTTCTTGAAACGGCAAAAGCGGTTAATTCGCCTGTTATTATTCAATTTTCAAATGGCGGTGCATCGTTTAATGCGGGTCAAGGGTTGAGTAACGAGGGTCAGAAGGGCTCTATTCTCGGCGGCATTGCAGGTGCAATGCACGTACACACGATGGCAAAAGCCTATGGCGTTCCTGTCATTTTACATACAGACCATTGTGCAAAAAAACTATTGCCTTGGATTGATGGTTTGTTGACAGCAAGTGAGGAGTTTTT
>JAYTMI010000577.1:0-2409 GCA_043728625.1 Saprospiraceae bacterium
GCAACAAAAATGGTTGATATTGTGAACAAGTACAAATAACCTTTTTGTTGTAAAATACTGAAAATAAATGGCTGTTTTTGCTCCGTTTATTTTTTTTGGCTCAAAAAATCATAAAAGCCTTCTAAGTCGCGAGCGTTGAGACACCCCTCAGTTTCCAAGCCACCTTTTCTTGCCGCCATGATTCCGTAACGAATATCACTAATACCAGTCGTCGAGTGGGCATCAGGATTGATAGAAATCAATACCCCACGCTCACGAGCAAATGGTATCCACGTCCAATCTAAGTCCAAACGATAAGGGTTGGCGTTCAATTCAATCGCCACAAGATTAGCCGCACAGGCATCTATGACTTTTTTATGGTCAATCGGATAACCCTCGCGACTCAACAACAAACGCCCAGTAGGATGCCCGAGTATTGTTGTAAAGGGATTTTCAATGGCTTTGATGAGGCGTGCCGTCGCTTTTTCTTCTGCCATTTTCAGATTGGAGTGAACGCTGGCGATAACAAAATCGAACCCCCTCAGTATATCGTCACTGTAATCGAGCGAACCATCGTTCAGAATATCGCTCTCAATACTTTTTAATATTTTAAAATTAAAAAACTCCGCGTTCAGCGCATCAATCTCTTGCCATTGTGCTAAAACACGGTCTTCTTTCAAACCATTCGCATAAAAAGCGGCTTTGGAGTGGTCACTGATACCAATGTATTGATAACCAAGCTGTTGCGCCTTTTCCGCCATATCACGAGTCGTATGTAAACCATCTGACCACGTTGTATGTGTATGTATCACGCCCTTGATGTCTCCCAATATTATTAATTCTGGCAGTTTATTTGCTTTTGCCAATTCTAAAATTCCACCTTCTTCACGCAACTCGGCAGGAATAAACGGTAGATTTGCCTTCTCAAAAACAGCTTGTTCCGTTGGTAAATGTCTAAAATCCACCCCCTCAGTATTTTTGACAAAACTTTCCAAAAATGGACGACTGCCTGAATATTTAAACATTTTTGACCCCATCTCATCTTTTGCACACGTATATATTATGACGGGGAAATTGTCCTCCGTTTTTGCAAAATATGAATTGTCGTTTTCTTTCAACAATACCAATTTTTGATTGTCAAATACCTGTGTCATATTATCTACACCCGCAACGAGTAGTTCAATTTTTTCAACGACAGGCATCAAACGCCTTACTTCTCCTACCCTTTCAACAAGAACATTCGATATTTTCAATTCTTTAAACTTTGAATTTAGGTATTTAACTACCCCCTCTGTCATCTCGTCTGCAATTGCCCAATGGACTTTGTTGCGCGATTTGAGGTAATACTCCGTGTTTTTCCGAATTTCTTCTTGTGTTTTTTGACCAAAACCATGCAATTCAATCAAGCGATTTTCATTACATGCATATAGCAATTCACCGACGGATTCAATTTCCAATTCCTTCCAAACAGCTTGTATTTTTTTAGGACCAAAACCCTTGATGTGCAGCATATCCACAACACCCGCAGGTGTTTTGTCTGCATATTGCCGAAACGCACTTATTTCTCCCGTTGTCAACAATTCAACGATTTTGTCGCCTGTACTTTTTCCGATGCCTTTGACCGCATCCATTTCGGCACGTGGCATGGTTTCAAGCGGTGTATCGAGTTTCCGCAAGGTGATATAAGCGTTTTGATAGGACTTGATTTTGTACGGGTTTTCGTTGTGCAACTCCATGATAGCAGCGAGGTCGGCGAAGGCGCGGGCGATTTCTTTATTTGTCATTTTTGATTTTTTTAATATTCGTTATAATATTTGATACATTTTGATAGGGCGTTACCCTATTCTACATTTCAATAGGGCGTTACCCTATCCTAACACATTCCGCCCTTTCAGGGCTATATCTGATTCTATATTTGATTCGCAAAAATAGTTCAAAATTGCACATAATCAAGCCCTGAAAGGGCGTAATGTGTTAGGATAGGGTAACGCCCTATCGAAATGTATAGGATAGGGTAACACCCTATCAACAAAACAACATTAAAATATTATTTTATTCAAAAAACATTTATTCTTGTATCTACAAAATAAACAACCCCAAAAGGGCGTAGAATGTTAGAATCGGTCACATCCTATTCAAAATATAAACAAACATCAATTAATAACAGGGCAAGCCCTACATAAACATACATCAAATGGGACAGTCACTTGTACAAAACTACGTACACCTCGTTTTCAGTACCAAACACCGTCAACCCTTCATCATCCCCTCAGTGGAAGACGAATTATTTGCCTACTTAGGTGGCACTTGCAATAAATTAGATTGTCAAGTCATCAAAGTTGGCGGCTACTTTGACCATGTACACATATTGTGTATGTTGTCCAAGAAAATAGCTTTGATGAAATTATTAGAAGAAATCAAATCACATTC
>JAYTMI010000578.1:0-13806 GCA_043728625.1 Saprospiraceae bacterium
CAAACTCTTAGATGCGGCTGAAAAAGTGTCGCAAAGTATCCCGCAGTGCATACAAACGACGATTGGTTTTTACGATACTTATACAGGCATCACGGGTTACTCTTTTTTTTCGCCCGACCCACCTTTTCCGTATCAAATCGTCGTTGAGCGGACAGACGCAAACGGCGGTCAAGCAGTCAACACGATGGCTTTCAATACGCAGGAGGGTTACAATCGGTTGACGGCGGCTTCTAACTTCATACGAGACATCAAAAACGACACTTTAAAGGATTTGGTCATGCGCTCAGTTGCAGCGCGGACTTATGAGAAATTCCCGGAAACCAACCAATTACGCATTATCACAGCTTACTATATTCTTCCACCACCTAAAGATTTCAGAGATGGCAACAAGCAATTTTTTGAGCAACACGCGCTCTATGAATTTGAAAAATATAGACCTTAATGGTTATATCAATCGCCTTGACACCGCTTTTTTCAAAGAAACAAATACACGTCATTGGGCTTTTTTCCGAATCGGAACGGCATTGGTTGCTTTAAGTTTGATGCTGTCACTCAAAGCGGATTTACTTGATTTATATGGCAAATATGGCTATATCCAAGGTGATTTGATTGATATTTCATTGCCCGATTACCAATTGCGTTTGAGCTATTTGATGCATTGGTTAGGCATTGCGGATGTAAATGAAGTCGCTTTTTTGAATAGTGTTTATTGGACATACATCGGCGTTTTGGTCTGCTTACTTTTTGGCTTTTTGACCCGTTTCGCGGCGGCAGCAGGTTTGTTTTTGCAACTCTTATTTTTGGGTTCAGGCATCGCTTACAATTATGGTGGCGATTGGTTTATTGCCAATTCACTGTTCTACTGCCTGCTTTTTCCTGTCAGCAACACGTTGTCAATTGACAGCCTAATATTCCGCAGAAAAGCACCTGTTTTTAGGATTTACACCCTTGTTTTGCAGATTCACTTGTGTTTTGTCTATCTTTTTGCAGGATTTTCAAAATCACTCGGCACAACTTGGTGGAATGGTGAAGCGATTTGGCGTTCCGTCATGGCACTCGATTTTCGGATGTTTGATGTGACTTTTTTAGCCAATTATCCTGCCTTATTGACGGCTTTGGGCATCTCAGTCCTCATCCTTGAATTTTTTTACCCCTTATTTATTTTCCCAAAAAGAACAAGAAGATTTTGGCTTTTAGCAACCGTTGGTATGCACATTGGCATCGCTGTCTTTATGAAATTATGGTTTTTTGCTGCTATTTTGATTGTTTGGAATATCACCGCTTGGGGTTTTCAGACAGAAAAAAATGTGGTGAAAGCCACTGTTTAGAGATTGATTTTTTAAGTTAAAATTTTGATAATCAAGTGTTTAGAGTTTAATTGCAAAGTCCACAATAGGCATTTTACCTATTGGGGACTTTGTCGTTTTGTTGAGATTTTAGGATGGATTTATACCCCTCAATATAAAGCTACTAAAAGCGGAATATTATACAGCAATTACTTGCCTGTTGGTTTTTAAGACAAAATTAATTTGGCTTTTTACAAAGCTATTTGTTGCTGTAAAAATAATATCAGTCTCCTTGAAATGCTTTTGAAGTGCATCTATTAGCTCGGTAGCGAAAGATAAGGACATAAATCGAACGCCTTCAAAATCCAAAATAATTTTTGAATAAGCACTGATTTGTCCACCAATATCGTCTAAAACTTGTTTGCCTAACATACGAGAGCCTAAGTTTTGACCGTATTTTGATAGCTGAATATGAATTGAACTGTCCATTTTATCTTGAATAATTTTGTTCTTCTAATAATTGTTCTATCGGTAAAGCATTATTTAAGGTAAAAACACATTTTATTATTGTTCCCTGCCAATAATCGTTATTTCCTGTTATTTGTTCTCCATTTTTGATTGATAAATGAGAAGTACCCGATAATGCTATAAATTCTCCTTTATTTCTTTTCAATAATTCTGAAATAAAAAATAACCCATGCCCTCGTCCGTCACCGCAAGTTACGCCAAATTTAATACATTCTTCCAAACAAGTCAACTCATTGTAGTGTGGGAAAGCACGATTTAGGCTTTTTTTGATACCTGTACCTGAATCAACGATGATAACTTCAACGGTATTTCGGTCTGTGTTTTTTTGACAAAAATAATAACCCCCATTTTTTGAACGACAATGCCTTGTTGTATTGCAAATTAATTCATCAAAAACAAATACCAAACTATTTAGACTTTCTGGAATAAGGTCAAAATGTGTATCAAATATATCAAGAAAGGCATCATTCAAATTATAGATGTCAGGTGCTAAATGTGTTATCTCTATAAAGTGTTGGTCAGGATAATCTTTGTAAAGAATAACCTCAAAATCGGTTTTTAGGTTTTTGAAAAACCCCATTCTTTTTGCATATTCCATTGAAAGACAATGCCTATTAACCTCAAATTCTACGATAATCTGTTTGCCGATTCGGCGTAATTCATTAACAATACTTGATATAATCACAAATATTTCTCCTTCAATAACTTGGTCACAAACACATTCGAGTTGTACGATAATGCTTTCCACATCATGCGACCAAATATCGGAAAAGTTTGAAACAATAGAAAAAATATCAGTTTTCTCATTGAGTTTTACCGTAATCTTCATAGCAATCGAGTTTTGTTTTTTCAAAGGTACTTATTTTTCTAAAATCCGAAAATAAAATGTCACACAGCAAACTCTTTCGGATTATACCCATAACAACCACAAAACAACCTAAAAAAAACATGAAAACAAACCCCAAAAATTATTTTTCAAATAAAATGTCACGCGAAACCCCTTTTGAGATTATACAGACAACAACAGTAAAAATGACAGTTCCGAACAACAAATTATCATAAGAATTTTAATCACAATTTTCAATAATCACATTTTCTTGAACTTTAAAACAATTTTAAAAATGAAAAATTCAATCATCATCGTCGCCATCGCCTTCATCGCAACATTCTCAATTAATAGCACAAACGCTAACACTTATCTCCCCACATCGCCTACCATGTCGGCGAATAAATTCAAAATAACCATCACCATCAATTTTGGTCGCAGAAGTCAAGGCTGTTCTGGTACGGGTATATGTAGCATCGTTATTTCTGCCGAATTGATTACAAAACCCAGCGACAACAGCGGCACAGGCGTTGCCGAAATGACAAACGGAAAACTCGTTATGACCATCAATAAAAACTCGATGACGCGTGAAGCAATAGCTAAACACTTTGCAAACGGCAAGTTTACAGTCGAAGAAGATTATCAAGTTGCTGAAAACATCGTTTCGCCAAGAGATGCCGCTTCAGGGCAAGCAACAGGCAGACGGCAATACCAACCCTTAGTTATCAGAAAAGGCATTTACAACGTTCAAGACAACGGCTCAACCCTTACAATAGTGTTTTAAAGTGAAACAACAATAGAGGTCAAAAACCTCTGAATCCCTTTAAGCGTCGGTCGTAGTGAAATGATGCTGCGACCGATTTTTTTATCAATTTTCTAATCCAATACATGAACTTTTAAAATTTATGAAAATGAAAGCACAACATCTCTCCACATGGTTTTTAATACCCCTCAGTATATTTTTGTTTTTGGGTCAAATCAAGGCTCAAAGGATAGCTGAAACACAAGCAATCTTTGACAATATTCGCGCAGATTCGACGCTTGGTCTGGAAGTCGGTGTGGGTGTTGGCTTAGATTTTTCGAGCCTTTCGCTCATCAATCCACGTCCGAATGAAGGGCAAAACAACATGGCTTTTGGCGGTTTATTGAACTTTTTTGCCAATTATACAGGTAAAAAAGTGATTTGGGACAATCGTTTTAACATTCAATTAGCCGCCCAAAGGGTAGGGGATAGGACACAACCGTTCACCAAAACAGCCGATGTTTTTCAAGTTAATTCCTTGCTTGGACGCAAATTGATCGGTAAAATTTACCTCGCTGGTATGGTTGATTTGCGCACACAATGCTTTTTTACCTACGGCAATGGTTATTTGGACAGCTATGGCGGCAAATATCCGTTGACTTCCGAACCCTTTTCGCCAGCTACTTTGAAGTTACTGCCAGGGCTTTTGTACCGTCCGAACAACCATGTCAAAGTGCTTTTTTCAGTCATTTCGTCAAAAGCTAATATCGTTGCAAATAACTTTTTGGCAGCCCAAACGGGTGACAATACTGAGGGGGTCGGGTTGCTCGGAAATCCGAATAATGGCGACGGTCAATTTGAAAATACAGACGTTCAGTTCGGTGCAGAACTACGCGGCGAAATGACAAAGAAGTTTTTTAAAGACAAATTAATCGTGATGAGTGTCGTAGATTTGTACTCAAATTATTTGAAAAATCCGCAAAACATAGCGTTTGAGTGGTATAATTCAATAGATTTGGTGGTTTTTAAAAACATCAGCATCAACCTAAAATCCGATTGGTTTTATGACCACAACGTTTTGGTCAAAATTGGTGGCGATGACAATAACTTAGGTCGTCGGATGTTCATCCGCAACGGTGCGTTCATCAAGTTTAATACATTATTCTAAGGTCATAAACCGAAATAATATGAAAAAAGCAATCCTGTTTCTCTCCTTTTTTTTTGTTTTAGGCATTGCCAAAACACAAACGATCAATTTTCAAGTCGTCGTCATCTTCAAACCCGGTGCAACTTGGGCGGATATTACGAGCATCAAAACCGCTTTGAGTGCGGTTCAGTTGGACTCGACTTTCCCGTCGCGTGCCTTGCTGTGGCGTTGTTCTGCAATCGTTGGGTCAACAATAACGATACCGAAATTGGGCGGTGGAACGGTCATTTCGGCACCGATTACAAGCGGTGGTGGTGGTTCAGAAGCGGTGGGTGTCATCTGTAACAGTGGTCAATCGGAAGGCGTTTCGCTTAATGATGTCTATATCATTCCTGAAAGAGATTCTTCGCAAAGGTTTGAACCCTTTCCTATGTTTGGCAGCACGGGCTGTCCGACAACTGTGACGGACAGCATCGTGACGTGCACTTCGGGAAGGCGTGCGTTGCGTATGGCAATCATGGATTCAGGCATTGATATAGAGATTGCTGCTCCTGTAACGACTATAACGATTCGCCATGACTCGCTCAAAGCCTTTGTTGCGTATAGAACAGGCGAACCGATAGATGGTCTTGACAACGATGGGAATGGTTACAAAGACGACCAAATCGGCTTTGATTTTGTCAATAATCAAGGCGTTCCGAAAGACAGTACAGGTCATGGAACGTTTGTCGCGGGTGTCGTTCGGCATATTTTGAAGCGGAATGGCGGCGATACCATCAAGTTTTATATCCTAAAAGTCTTAGATGCGCAAAACAGAGGCTACGAATACAACTTCATTCGTGCACTCGATTGGGCGATGAAACAGAAAGTAGAAGTGGTCAATTGCAGCTTCATCAGCAGCGATGTTTTGATGGACACGATGCAGCCACTGGCTTCTGCCATCAATACAGCGCAAAATTATGGGCTGCTCGTCAGTGTTGCCGCAGGCAATAAAACCAAAAATGTGGACATTGATTGGTACGGTTCGCCTTCATTTCAAAGTCAAAACATGATAGTTACGGGCGCAACGGCTTGTACAGACAGCATTGCTTGGTTTTCAAACTTTGGTAAACGCAACGTAGATGTTTTTACCATCGGCAAAGACATCGTTTCAACTTGGCTCAACAACCAGTGGGCGAGGCACAGCGGCACGTCATTTGCCGCCCCCCAGACATCGGCAATTGCTGCCTTGCTGAACAGCCGTTTGACAAGTTCAAATTGGCAAAAAGTAAAATGTTCCATTTTGATGGGTTCGAGTTATCGAGCGTTTTTGTTGCAAAAAGATAGGCGTTCAGGCATTTTGAACGGTGTCAATGCCGCTAATTTATTGTCAACAGTCACTTTCCCATGCGATGGCTTGGTCAATACTGAGGGGGTGTTTGAAAATTTAAAAAGCGTTGTCGTTTTCCCCAATCCAACAGCAGAAGATGTTTTAGTGAATTTTTATTTGACGAAAAGCGCAACGGTCAGCTTGTCTGTATTGAATACAATGGGGCAAATCCTATCCTCTCAAACGGTCAATAGTGTGGTTGGACTGAACGAATATCCCCTCCCTATAAAGGGTGAAAATGGGTTGTATTTTGTTCAAATTAAGGTCGGAAATGAGGTGATTGTGCGGAAAGTGGTTAAGTTTGAGCCATAATAGCCTTTGTGTTTATCAAAATAGAGGTTGTTATATAAATTAAACATCACTATTTGACAAACAAAACCAGTACCTCCCAAGATGGCAAAAAGACAAAGAAAGGGGAAACCAACCAAGTCGAAATCGTTGAATAACCCGCATGATAGGTGGTTCAAAATCAGTTTCAGTATGCGTCCCGTTATTGAGGGTTATTTGACAGAAGTTTTTCCTAAAAGATATGGCGAAAAATTGGATTTAACAACTTTGGAACTTGATAACAACTCCTATATTTCGAAAGATATGGAGGAAACGACTTCCGATTTGGTGTGGCGTTGTCGCCTCAAAACAGGTCGAATGGTTATGCTATCGTTCCTTTTTGAGCATAAAAGTTACAAGCCTAAACGTCCACATTTACAAATGGGGGCTTACCAATTTAGCGCATACATAACGCAAGACCGTACAAATCCGAATATTCCACTTGTTCAAGTCGTCCCGATTATGGTTTATCATGGCTTAGAAGGTTGGGAATTTGTAGAGCCTTTTGAGACCTATTTTGACGAAATAGATCCTGATTTTATGCGTTTTTTGCCTTGTTTTGATTTTATATTCGACAATATACAAACTTATTCAGACGAAACGATTCGCGCATTTAATGTTCGGTTTTTGGAAAAAATATTTTTAGGATTCAAATATGCAAGAGACAAAGAATTTCTCATAAGCCATTTTGTTGAACTTTTGTTTGGGGGCTACCTTGGCGAAGAAAGTGACGAGATTACTTGGTTTATTAATGCATTTGATTTATATTTGTCAACACAAACAGACGGTGGCATTACGCGTACCGAATATGAAGAACAAAGAAGTAAACTTAAACTATTAAATCCAAAAGCAATGGTTGCAACAGAAAGCTTTTTACAAAGATTCAAAAAAGAGCTTCGTCAAGAAGGTCGTCAAGAAGGTCGTCAAGAAGGTCGTCAGGAAGGTCGCCAAGAAGAAAGAGAACGTATAGTTCTCAATATTTTTCGCAAAAAAGGGTGGTCTGCAATTGAGATTGCTTATTTCTTGGAAGACTACTCAATTGAGTTTATTCAATCAGTTATAGATAAATTTGAGGAAAATGGCGCACAAGGAAATTAAAACTAAGTTATCAAAAAAAATAAAGCCGTACTGATTCAGTACGGCTTTATTTTTTATCAAACAGCACTATTTCATCGCTTTTTCTTGAAAAACAAGAGAATAACGGCTACTAAAAGAGAAACAGATAGCACTAAAAACCACGGTTTCTCCCACCATGTCCGAAAATCAATAGGCGATACATTACCGATAACCACTGTTGCGCCCCATTCATTTGGGATAGAATACTGAGGGGGGCAATTTGCGAGATATTCGAGCTTCGCTTTTTGTAAAGCGATGTCTTTTGGCTCTCCATTTTTCAGGTTTTTGTAAAATGCCAACATCACTTTTGAGGTACTTTCGTCGGGTATTGACCATAAACTCATGACGGTTGAAGGGCAGCCAGCGTAAGCAAAGGCTCGTGCAAGACTCATCACACCTTCGCTGCGGCGGAGTTCGCCGTTGCCCGTGTTGCAGGCGGAAAGGACGGCTAAGCCTGTTTTGAATTGCATGGCAAACAAATCATATCCGCTTAGAAAATGATCCTTCGACGAATCGGATTTTGAAAAAATAAGCCCTGAATTGAGTGGGTTTTTCTCATCAATCGCACCGTGCATGGCTAAATGGAGAATGCCACAATTAGGAGCATTCTTCATAAAAGCGAATTTTGTCGCTCCACCATTGAGCCAAATTTGACCGCCACCGAGCAAGGCTTGTATGTTTTTAACCTCATCATCTGCAAAAGCCAAACGGCTTAATACATCCGAGCGGGTGCTGTTTTGCTCGCTTTTTGAAGTAGAATCGGCATTTGAAAGGCTCTTAATCATTTCGTCATTGTATTCGATGCCAAAGCCACCAAAATTTTGTGCCAAAGCAGACCCCTCAGTATTATCTATTAAACGTAAGGAATATGCATAGCTAACAGCATATTGTCGAAGCAAATACGGCACATCTTGCCCTTTCCATTTTGTCGTAGGTTGAGTCAAAAGTAATTCAAAAGGCAAGTAGCCTAAGTAGCCATCAGGTACGATGCGTAGGCGTGTCAATGCGCCATTTGCATTAAGCGCAGTGATTGGTTTTTCGATTAAATCCTTGAAAAAGTTATGACTTAATGAGCAAAAAGTTTGTTCTGCAAGGATTGTAGAGTCATTTATGAATTTTTCATTGCTTAATGACTTTCTTAATTCTTTAAAATTCTTAGAATACTGAGGGGTCTGTTTTTGAGAAAATATTTGACAATCTGTTTTTGAAAAAGCAAACGCAAAAAGGCTTGAATCGCCTACGAAATAGGAAACAGCAAGGGTTTGAGCATCGAGCGACTTTTGTATGCCTTTTATACTGAGGGGGGCAGTTTTGGCTATTTTTAAATCAAAATACTTAGGAAACTGTGTTTCAAGATGCTGATTGAAGCGGCGGAGTTTCTCTTGTGCATTGAAAAGTTGGCTTTGTGTTTTGGTTCTCAATGAATCGGTATCAGCTTCGTAAAGTTGTTTTTCGAGGTAGGCGACTTCAGCACGTCCGTTGCGCTCATCGTCAAGCAGGTTTTGCGGGACGCCACCGAAACTTTTGGCACGGGTATCTTTTAGATTTTCAAGCAGGACGAGGGCTTTGTTTTTTTCGGCAAAATTGATAGCGGCTTCTGCATACTGAGGGGTCTTATTTTTTTCAAAAAAAGAAAAAGCTAAGGCAATGGCATTTTCATAAATCGGCAAAGCCTTTTCGGATAAAAAATACTTCGATTGGTCGGCTTGATATTTTTCTAACAAAGATTGAATGAGCGTATCACATTTTTTAAATGCCTCAAAAGCGGCGTTTAAGTCGTTTTTTTCTTTGAAAATGAAGGCTTTTGCAGAAAACAGGTCGAGTAATTCTGGAAAAGCGATGCCGTTTAAGTTTGGGTTTTGAGTGGCATCATTTGCTGAAAAATTTGAAAAAGCAGCCATTATGCCTTGGTTATAGGTTTTCAAAGCTGTTTCTATTTGTCCATTTTTCTTCAAAAAATTGCCATAAGTTGTAAAACATTCAACGGCAAAAGGGTCGTTTGAATGACCAAAAGTAGCGATAGCAGCTTCAAAATCTGATGTAGCGGCTGCTTTTTCTCCTTTTGCATCTTGTGTTTGGGCTCGTTCAAACAAGATGTTTCCAATAAAAATAATAAGAGTCGAGTCCTTTGATGCTGCCAAAAGTGATTTGTAAGCGTCCAACGACTGATTTAAAAACGATAGTGACTCATTATGTTTTTTAAGTTGCCTAAACGTTACGCCGAGGTTATTCAATGTCGCTGCCCGTTCTTTTTGAATAGGAAAAAGTGGTGTGGCTGTCGTTTGATTATTTTTTAAAAGAACATTGTGAAGGCTCAATGCTGATTGATATTCCTTTGCAGCCTCTTCATATTTTTGGGTTGAATAATGCGCTGAACCTGCGGTAATACGGCTATTGGCAATGAAAAGGGAGTCTTTTATGGCTGTTGCAAGTTCCAAAACCTTATCTGCGGCAGCTAAGGCATCGGCATAACTGCCCAACATACGGTTATTGACAGCGAGTTCATTGTATGATTTCAGGAGCGAAGATGTGTCAATTTTAGCAGCCGCTTGCTTCGCTTCAATCGCTAATAGTGAGTATGAACGGGCTTGCTCAAACAGCCCGATTTGACGGGAAGCAAGGGCGAGATTGCCTGCCGTTATACCGATTTTAGGATTGCCAAACGGCAACTTTTCACGCCGTATATCGAGTGCTTTTTGGTATAAACGGATGCCTTCCGCCAAGTTGACATTGCGGTCGCAATAGATTTTAGCAAGACTGAATTGAATATTAGCGAGCAGCGTATCGCGGTTATCAAGCGTTTTTTCGGCTTTTTTTATCAATAATTCAAGCAAAGGCAGCATTTTGAGCGGCTCTGTTCGTATGGAAGGGACGATTGTATTATAGTTTTGCTCAATGAGAGAGCGGTCTTCATCCGTGAAACGAGAAAAAATTAAGATGGATATGAGTAGCAGATATCGTTTTACCATTGGTGCAGTCTTATATTTTTAACAAATATAAGAGTCCCTTCTCCAAATAACATTGTTTTTTGGGTTTTAAATGAAAAAACACTTTTTTTACTGAGGGGGGTGTTTTCTCATTTTCAAGTATTTCCCAAACATGAAACATCCCGAATTTTGTAACATTTAATTTAAAAGGTAAGACCCAGTAATTCCGAAGGAATTGAATATGAATAACCGTAGATGAAATCTACGGTAATGACATGGAAACATCTGTAATAACCCTGAAAGGGTTGAATATATCGTTATTTTGACCATAAATATTCAACTCTTTCAGAGTTGAGACCCACTTGGCCGACCCACTTGGCTTTTGTTCCGTAGATTTCATCTACGGTTATTCATATTTAATTCCTTCGGAATTGGGATACTTGACGCTTTTCAAGTGATAATTTATTTTGTTAGAAAATTCGGGATGTCTCATGTTTGGGAAACGAGCCTAATTACCGAATAGCTTTAAAAGCGTTGACACGGCCATCGCCGAAATAAGGGTCATGTCCCGGTATTCCTAAGTCATCAGCAGATTTTTTGAGAACGGCTTTTACTTTGGCAGGGTCCATACTGCCGCCATTTTTGCCAATAATCAATGCCGCAATACCTGAAACGTGAGGTGTCGCCATGCTTGTTCCAGCAGTCCAATTGTAAGTGTTTGGACCACCGGTGCTATACACCATGTCATAGTACCAATTATCACCTGGTGCATCCCAGTCGCCGCCAGGTGCAGCAAAATCAATACGTGAAGAGCCAAAATTAGTGTATGCTGCCGGAATATCTAAGTTTGTAGTTAAGCCTTGAATCATCTTATCGTACCAACTTTCAGGAGAAGTGGCAGAGATGCTTAGGCTAAAAGGCGATGCAGCAGGGAAAAATTCCAGTGATCCTGTATGGTCAAAATCTATGGCATCGTTGCCTGCACCAGATATCACTGTGACACCTTTACTATTGGCATATTGAATGGCTTCTTTATAACCATACATTGTATTTATTACCCCTTGATGATAGGCTTGATCTTGCCCAGAACCTTTTATGCTTGCGCCGCCCAAACTCATATTAATCACTTTAGCACCATTATCTGTGGCATAAATGATGCCCTGCATTATGGCAGACACAAACCCGGACCCTTGATCGGGTAGTACTTTGACTGCAATGATTTCAGCTTCAGGAGCAACTCCTATGACACCAATGTTATTATCAGCCGCCGCAATGATACCCGCAACATGTGTAGCATGACTAAATTCTGGTGAGAGTGTAAATGAGGCATCTAAAGGGTCGTTTTCGCCTGGATTGGTTATGAAATTACGGCATAAACTTCTGTTGATATTGGCTTTTAGGTCTGGATGGTCTAAGTACATACCCACGTCTAAAACGGCTACTCTAACACCTCTGCCTTTGTAACCCTCTGCCCAGGCTTGGGGTGCAGAAATAGCCTGCATATTCCATTGAAACTGGAAAGAGGGGTTATTACTGCCAACAGCAGAGGCGTTTGGCAAGTTTCCGATTGTACGAGTGGTGATTTTGGGGCTGGCAATTTTAAAATCTATCCCTACTGTAACACCTAATGATTCCATCGTACTCGTAAAATTAGGGTTTGTGCTTAATACGTACATTTGATTAATTTTAGAAATATAACCTGTTTCGGTTGCACCTAATTCTGCATTTTTTTCGCGAATTTGATTCAGATTACTGTTTACTTTGTTACCCATCAAAATATAACCAGTGGGTTCGCTAACGGATTCGGTCACATTCGTGGAAGAAGCTAACGCAGGGGGTACAGTTGTTGTGTTAGCATTTTCTTTGTTGCAATTTGCAAAAGAAAGTGCGACAAAGCATAAAAGAAGTGTTGGTCTAAACATTTTGTACAATTTCATTAATTAAAATTTTAAAAGTTTAAAATAGGTTTATAAAATAGGTTTGGTTTTGAATAATCGAAAACAGATAGTTATTGCTGAATTGCAAAAGCCGTGCAAAAAACTAACTGTTATAGATGCGTAACTGTCTTTTGCCAATGGGCACATGATGAAATGCCATTAGTAAGTAGATATATCGCAAGATATATCTCAAAACAATAAAATTGGGTGTGGTAAATGAGTCTCGAGTAAAGAAAGAGCATAGCCCAATAACACATACTCAATAGATGTTATTGGCGAAAGTGTAATTTAAATGAGCGTACTGTTTTTATTGGAAGTAAAATACAGAAATTGAAGTCCAGTGTTTGTTGTCATATCTATTAAGTGTTCAATGTTTAAAGTGGTTGGTATTATTCTTATTGGGTATAAAACATGATGCTGTCTCAAAAGGCAAATCGAAATTTTTAGTACAAAATATTCTATGGTTTTGGGCACCATGTTCGGGAAACTTTAAAGTTTCCCGAACATAAACGCCTTTTAAAAGAATAATATTCGGGACAAAAAAACTTGAAATACCTTTTGAGACAGCCTCATGTTGACCCCCTCAGTAAAAATGAGGTATCAAGCTCTTGCCAACGTCGGAAACCGACGTTGCGCCCACTCGAAACCACCAAACAAGGCAGCGCAGAAGAATAAATCACCTGCCAACGAATTGACAAAAAACGGTAAAGCGGCTGTGTAAGACATCACTAAACCGGATAAATCCTTTGGATAAGGCATAAAAGGACTGCGCCAAGCCGCAAAATTGGTGACAGCAAAGAATAGAATCGAACCAGCGATGCTTGCCACGACGACGTTTTTAGCATCTATTTTTTTCAATAAAAACCATGACAAGACGATGGCTGCCGCAAAACTGCCATAAACCCAAGCCGCACCGCCATAAAACCAAACGAATGGGACTTTATTGAAAGCCGCATAAACGACGTTGTTCAAAATCAAATCGCTGACAAAAAGTGTTGCCAATGGTACAAAAAGAGATGCCCAACGGTTGCTGAAATACGCGCCTCCGAATAATGCCATTGCGCCCATTGCCGTCGCATTAGGCGGGTGGGGGAGGAGGCGACTGAGTGCCGCAACGAGTATGAGAACAGTGACGGCGGCAAAACGTGTATTGAATATTCTATTTTTCATAATCTTATGTTTTATCTGAATGTGAATTGATGGGGCAAAGTTAGTGAGAATATTTTGAAAATACTGAGGGGGGTGTTTCGAATATCATACAGCTCATTTTTATTTCGTCGAATAATATATATAAAATAAAAATTAAACGAAAAATTTGTAAAATTTATTGTTATAGTTTAGCTTTGCTTCATATCATTCTTAGTTAAAACCATTTTTCTCACTTTTAAATTTTCCAACAATGCAAACAAAGTTTAACTTCGCTACTTGCTATGTTTAATGAGCGTCATTTTAAATGCACAGGCTAAAAACTCACTGTTTACGCCGATTAAACTACCGAAAAAATTGAATGATGAACAAGCTACAATGGTTACAAAAATTGGAAAGTACCCAAATGTAAAAAATGTACAGTATGTCACAGTAAATGACTACGCCAAATTTGT
>JAYTMI010000579.1:0-6238 GCA_043728625.1 Saprospiraceae bacterium
TATTCAACAAATCCAGATTTCGATTTTCAATACGAAAATACTGAGGGGGTAGCTGAAGACCTGCCAAAAGGACAACAAAAACTCCGTATCCATCTCGAAAGATTGAAAGGCAATAAAGACGCAACCGTCATACGCGGCTTTGTTGGCACAACTGAAACATTGGAGGCTTTGGGCAAATTGTTGAAAACCAAATGCGGTGTAGGCGGTTCGGTCAAAGACGGTGAGGTGTTGATACAAGGCAATCAGCGTGACAAAGTACTGCAATTGCTCATTACTGAGGGATACAATCAATCGAAAAAAGCAGGTGGTTAGGTCTTAAAAACAATCGGTTTTTTCATACAAAGACGATAAGACACCTTGTGGAGTCTTATCGTCTTTGTACTTTTAGTTTTAGAATCTTATTTTTATTTACTTTACCAAAATTTCCTTTCTATTGAAAAATAAAATTGAAAAATATATTATTGATAATCAATTGTTTACACGAAATGATAAGTTACTCGTTGCCGTGAGTGGGGGAGTGGACTCTGTTGTTTTATGTCAACTTTTGTACCTCAATGGATACAATTTTTCAATCGCACATTGCAATTTTCAATTACGTGGCGAAGAATCTATTGAGGATGAAGCATTCGTAAAAACATTAGCTGACGATTGGAAAGTGCCTTTTTATTCAAAGAAATTTGATACCAAGCAGTATGTTTTGGAGAATAAAGTCTCAACGCAAGTCGCTGCGCGTGATTTGCGTTACGCATGGTTTGAAGAATTACGCAATAGCTTAAATTATGACTATATTTTAACAGCACATCATGCTTCTGACAATATCGAAACGGTGCTTTACAACTTCGCAAAAGGCTCTGGATTATTGGGTTTAACAGGTATAAAACCTAAAAATAAAGCGATTATTCGTCCGCTTTTATGGGCAAAAAAAGAAGATATTTTAGCATTTTTAAAGGCAGAAAACCTACCGTTTCGAGAAGATTCGTCAAACGAATCAGACAAATATGCGCGAAATAATATTCGGCATCACGTCATTCCCGTTTTTAAACAACTCAATCCAAGTTTTGAGACTACGGCAAACGATACGATTAAACGTTTGGTTGAAACACAAGAGTTATTTGATTTTTTTATTAAAAATATAAAAAAAGAAATAACTCATTCTGTTGACAATCAACTATTTATTGATAAAGATAAACTGAAAACATACCCCTCAGTATCAACGGTACTTTTTGAGTTATTAAAGGAATTTGGTTTCAACAATGACCAAATAGGGCAAATTTTGCAAGAAGACGGGTTTAAAACAGGCACTTTGTATTATTCAAACACCCATAAATTATTAATTGACCGTACTCATTATATTGTTGTATCGCAAGTAAAACGAGAAGTAACGGAATTGTTATTTACGATTCATAGAGAAGATATTTTTATAAAAGGCAGCGATTTTGAACTCATTTTTAATTATTTCAATGAAAAACAAAGCGTATTTTCAAAAAATCCAAATATTGCTTTGCTTGATACCGATAAACTTTCCTATCCTTTAATTTTGCGAAACTGGCAAGAAGGCGATAGTTTTCAACCCTTGGGTATGGGTGGGAAAAGCCAATTGTTGAGCGATTTTTTCAGAGGCCAAAAACTCTCTATTTTTGAGAAAGAGAAAGTGAGGATTTTAGAAACAGCCCAGAAACAAATCTGTTGGGTTGTGGGGTTTCGGATTGATGAACGGTGCAAAATTACTGAGGGGTCAGAATCATTTACTCATGTTGAATTTAAAAAGAGGGGAAGTTGAATGGATATAAACAGTTTCATTTAACGTAGAATAGCTAATACCGTTTTTTCTTTTAATTTTGCTACAATAAAACAATCATATTTAAAATAGAAATTATGGGAGAGAATAAACTTAAACGCATCTTGTCACTTGACGGTGGTGGTATTCGTGGTATTTTAACAAGCAAAGTCTTAGAGGCTTTGGAAGAAAAACTGAATGAGGCATACACTAAAAAAAATGGCGCACCACGCGAAAAACCCATTCGATTAGGCGAGTATTTCGACATGGTCGCGGGTACTTCAACAGGTGGGATTCTGACGTGCCTCCTTCTTTGTCCGAGTGAAGATGACCCAACCTATCCAAGGTTTTCAGCCAAACAAGCGGTGGATTTGTACTTAAAAAATGGCGCGCAGATTTTTAAACCCACTTGGCATGGGCGTTTACCGGGTTTTTTAGAAGGTATTGGCGGCTCAAAGTTCGGTGATATGAGTATGGAAGATGTACTAAAGTCGTATCTCAAAGAGACAAAATTGAGTCAAATGATGAAACCTTGTCTTATCACGAGCTACGATATTCAAGAACGTCAAGCCGTTTTTTTTACCTCACACGATGCTTTGAAAAAGGAAAACAGAGACTTCCTGCTTTGGCAAGTCTGTCGTTCTACTTCTGCGGCTCCTACTTATTTTCCGCCCGCAACAGCTCGTGCAGGCGACGATTTTTTATTGCATACGATTGACGGGGGCTTGTTTGCGAACAATCCAACCATGTGTGCTTTCATCGAAGCATTGAAAATATTCAGAGATGAAACAAAACACCTAATTGGGGCTGACCGCATAATGATAGTGAGTATCGGAACAGGTGAAATAAAGACGAAATATCTATTTGAACAGGCTAGAAAATGGGGTGTTTTGAGGTGGGTTAAGCCGATTATTGACATTATGATGACGGCTGTTTCTGAAACTGTGGATTATCAGTTGATGAAATTATTCAAAACAATAGATTGCGCTGACCAATATTACCGTATCATGCCTGACTTAGGCGATGCCAACCCCGCCATGGACGACATCAGCTCTAAAAACTTAGAGGATTTGCGTCAAGCGGGCATCAAAACGGCTAATCTGAATGAAGATAAGTTAGACAAAATTGCTAATATGTTGATTGACAACCATTGAGCAGCAACACACATTTAGGAATTTTTTATAATTCACTAAATGTTAAAATAAAGAAATATGAATATCAACCAAATACCAAAAATCAAACACACTGATAGTGGTAATTTTTTCCTCATTGCTGGACCTTGTGCGATTGAAAGCGAAGATTTAGCCATCGAAATTGCTGTTCGTGTGTCCGCCATATGCGACAAACTGCAGATTCCTTATATTTTCAAAGGCTCGTATCGAAAAGCGAATCGCTCAAGGATTGATTCTTTTTCAGGCATGGGTGACGAAAAAGCCTTGAAAATTCTTCAAAAGGTGGGTCAAACCTATCATTTACCGACAACAACGGATATTCACACCGACGAAGAGGCAGCAATGGCAGCCGAGTATGTTGACATACTCCAAATTCCCGCTTTTTTATGTCGTCAAACGAGTCTTTTAGTGGCTGCTGCCCAAACTGGAAAGATTGTCAATATCAAAAAAGGACAATTTGCGAGCAGTGAAACAATGGCTCACGCCATGCAAAAAGTCATAGATTCAGGTAATGAAAAAGTGATGTTAACTGAACGCGGTAACACTTTTGGCTACCAAGATTTAGTCGTTGACTACCGAAATATTCCAGAAATGCAGCAACTCGGTGCATCGGTCATTATGGATTGTACCCATTCGTTGCAACAACCTAATTCAAAATCAGGTGTGACAGGCGGTAAACCTGCCTTGATAGAAACGATTGCACGCGCTGCCGTTGCCGTTGGCGTTGACGGTTTGTTTATCGAAACGCATCCGAACCCCTCAGTAGCAAAGAGCGATGGGGCGAATATGTTGCCTTTGGATAAATTAGAAGGATTGTTAGAGAAGTTAGTCAAAATTAGGCAGGCGATTCTTTGATTAAGTATAGCCTTGTATTTTATAAACAACATAACCAATCCATTCTTTGAAAAAGCTTTCCCAATTTCTGATCAATTCTGGATTCGGAATTAACCAAGTCTGTGGTTGAATTGTCAAGCGGTCTGCGGTGAAATGAGCAGGGAAAGGTTGAGCATTGATGCCTATTTTTTTGAAACAGCCGATAGCACGAGGTATATGAAATGCAGAAGTGAAAATCAAGGTTTTGACATTTGTAAGACCTTGTTTTTCAAGGAGTTGTTTTGAAAAAACAGCGTTTTCATACGTGTTGCGCGATTGGTCTTCAATCAATAAGTCTTCGGGTTTGACACCTATATCAAGCAAATATTTTTGAGCCAAGTTGGATTCAGGATAAGATTCACCAAACATTTTACCGTCGCCACCGCTTATCAATAGCTTTTTGACGATACCTCGTTTATATAGTTGAATGGCATCTGTTAGGCGATTGGCGGCAAAAGAAAAGTTCAAACGGTCTTCGGCATACGTCCCACCTTTGGTATAGCCGCCCAAAACGATACCGACATCAAACGTATCCCGCAATGCATTCATCGGAATCGGTTCAGCTTCCCAAGCATGAAAGACCCGATTGCCTAAAAATGGATTTGTTATCAGAACCAACAACGCAAAGCACCCCCTCAGTATGCGCCGCTTCCGACGGGCATTTTTAGTGAAAATGGCGAAAATGGGTAGCCCTATCAACCAATTCAAAGGTTGTAGCAAAAAATAAAGCAGCTTGGAAAGTATAAAGAACATAAAGAAGGTTTACCAATAAGGAGAATTATTAAACAATTGCTCAATGAAAAAACTGAAAATTCTGGGTTCTAAAGCTATGGTAACAGTCATACCTGCAATAGCACCAAAAAAATGTGCATCGTGTCCAATATTGTCATTCGAGTTGCGGCTCGCCCATTGTTCATAAGCCATATACAAAACGCCGCCGACAATGGCACGGAAAGGAATAATGCCGTATAAAGCCATTTCAGCCCATGGATTGAACAATATATAGGCGAACAAAACGCCTGAAACGCCGCCTGACGCACCGACCGCCGTATAATAAGGACTGTCTTTATGCTTCACAAAAGTGACTAAATCGCCCGCAACAATGGATGTCAAATACATCAATAGGAACAAAATGCTGCCACCCATTGCGCCAAAAAGTCCTTGATAAATGGATTCGACTGCACCGCCAAATTGATAAAAAACGAACATGTTGATGCCCAAATGAAGATAATTAACATGCAAAAAACCAGAACTTATCCAGCGATAATACTCCTTGTGACGATGTTCGATATAAGGACTGTGCTTGAATTTATCAAAAATAACGGGGTTGCTAAAGGCTTGCATTGAAAACAAGACAGTGATGATAACGATGATGAGTGTAACGGACATGTTGTTTGATTGAATGGATGATATAGGTGAATTTTTCACAAAACTAATAAAAAATGCGCCATGTCAATTATTTTTGACAAAATCCAAAGCGCGATATTCCGCCCAAGTATGCTCACGGTCATTTGGCAACATAAATCCGCAATGACCGCCCTGTTTTGGCGTTTCGAGATGTATAAATTTATGATTTTCAGCTAATTGTATAGGCGAACATTCAGGCGTGAGCATTGGGTCGTTTTGGGCTTGAACAATGAGAGTAGGTATTTTCAATTTGGGAATAAAATTGAGCGCAGAACCTTTTTCATAAAAATCGTCAATATTCTTGTAACCGTTTATTTTGACAAAAAAGAGATTTTGCTGTTCCTCCCACGTTTTGGCTTGTTCCACTTCTTTTAAACTCAAGCGTTCAGGAAAATGCTGCGCCTTAATTTTTACTTTTGGCAAAATGCCTTTTTTGAAATACGCCTTATATATATAACGTGAAGGATGGTCTAAAATCGCCGTAGAAGTCCGCATTTCAAGCGGTGCACTGAACGCTACGACCTTTTTTACTGAGGGGTGCTGACTGACGGCTGCAAATTTTAAAGACACATTGCCGCCCATGGAATAACCGATTAGGACAACTTCATCGTAGTTTTTTTTCTGCAAAGCACAATTTAAAACCGCCTCGATGTCACCGATTTCGCCATGATTGTAGAGTCTAAACGTCCGATTCATCTCTCCGCTACACGAGCGACAGTTCCAAGAAAGCACATCCCAACCGTTTTTTGCAAATATTTTTGCCGTTCCAAGCATGTAAGGCCGGTTAGAATCACCCTCTAAACCATGTGTTAGAAGAACTAATTTGCGGCTTTTTGTGTCTATCCAATCCAAATCGAGGAAGTCATGGTCTGCGGTTGTGATGCGTTCGCGTTCATACTGTACGCCTGTTACTGTACGATATGCAGGTAAAATGGACTGTAAATCGCCATTAAATTGCACAAAAGGGGCTTTTTTGTAAGTTGAATGTCTTAAATAAGGCATAATTATA
>JAYTMI010000580.1:0-6164 GCA_043728625.1 Saprospiraceae bacterium
CTGTATGGTTAAGTTGTTGAAAGACAATAAGATCATACAACAATACAACCATTCAGCAATACAACGACTAACCATGCAATCCAATATTAATCGCTATACAACAGGCATCGGTCATGTTACCTTTGGTATTTTGGCAGTCCTCTCCCTCGTTTTTTGGCGTGAAAGGACGATGATATTAGATGCAGCTTTTCAAAGTTTTTATGTCATAAACAAAGAGAGTCTTTTCATCGTCGTTGATAGGTTTGGTGCCGCCTTCGTTCAGTCCTTTCCCTTACTGACCGCTAAATTGGGTTTGCCGTTGTCGGTTGTTTTGATGTCCTACTCGCTTTCGTTTGTCCTATTCCATTGGTTAGCTTTTTTTATTTGTGATAAGGTATTGAAGATCAAGACCTTAGCTTTGGGTATTGTGTTGTGGTATATGCTGATGACGGCTCATACATTCTATTGGGCGCAAAACGAAGTCATACAAGGCATATCGCTCACATTTGTTTATTTTGCTCTATTGATGAATCGAGGTGAATTTCAGAAATTGCGTTGGTGGGAATACCCCCTCAGTATAGGGCTTGTTTTTACGTTTGTATATTTTCATCCACTCATCACTTTTTCCTTTAGCTTTTTATGGACGTATTTTTTTATTCAGAAAATGACCCCCCTCAGTAAAAATCAGAAATCCGCGGTCAATTCTGAACCAAATTTAAGTTTCGGACTGCTTGGTTGGTCTGTATTAAGTTTTGTAGTGGCTAATTTTTCCAAATTTTATATTACAGGTGTCAATTTTTATGACAAAGGGGCATTTGAACGCTTGTCAGAACACATCAAAAGACCACTTTCTGAGTTACTCACAGGAGCCAGTCAACGCCTATTTTGGGGACATTGCTTTGATGATTTTGCTTTGGTCTTACCTTGTTTAATCGCCATTATTGGGTTTTATATTTGGAAAAAAGAATTTCTAAAATTATCCTTTTTTGTCGTTTCCACGTTGGGTTTCATCTTTATCATAGCCACATCATATTTCGATAGTAAAGATTGGTTTTATCTCGAAAGTCAATATTTGTCGCTGGCGGTGATGCTTGCAGTGCCTTTTATTTTTGATGTATTGCCAAGTATTAAAAATGTAAAATGGGCTATGGGTATTATTGGTTTTATATTGATTTTCAAAGTTTTATACATTTTTAATACACATAAACCCTATACACAACGTCTGAATTATTTGTCGCAGCTTTTGGATAAAACACGCCATTTTGAAGGCACAAAGTTTTTTACAAACAACGATGATATTGATGAAAAAACGCTACTGATGTATTGGGGCAGTGCCTACGAAACGCTGTATATTTCGGCAACACAATCACCGGATTCGACCCGTTCTCTTTACATTGCATCCGAACCAAAAGAAACAATGTGGATAACAGGTGGAAAAAAGAACTTTTTTACTATTTTTGACAATATCGAATACGGCAAAGCCAATAAGCGATATTTTAATTTTCAAGACACCACAAGAGGCTACAAGCTTTTAGAGAAAAAGGATTTTGAAAAATGAGCCACGAATTTCACTATTTCACCAATAACCAATAACTAATTCACCAATAACCAATAACAAAATTGAAAGAAGAGAATACATTGATATACGGTCGCCACCCTGTCGCTGATGCGATTCGGTCGGGCAAACCGTTTGAGAAAGTCATGATGCAACAAGGCTTACGTGGCGAAGCTGAAATTGAAATCCGCAAGTTGTCAAAGGAGTACAACATACCCCTCAGTATTGTGCCTCGTGAAAAGCTGTCAAAAATGGCAAATGGCGGCAATCATCAAGGGATTCTCGGTTTTTTGCCGCTAATTGAATATCAGAAATTAGAAGACATATTGCCTTTTGTTTTTGAAAAAGGAGAAACACCGCTTTTGATTTTGTTGGACAATGTTACAGATGTTCGCAATTTCGGTGCTATCGCTCGCTCGGCAGAAGTGATGGGTGTTCATGCGATTGTTGTACCTCAAAATGGTGGTGCTTTGCTCAATGCCGATGCTATGAAAGCTTCTGCAGGCGCGTTGAGCCGTTTGCCTGTGTGTCGTGAAAAAACCTTGAGTGCCGTTTTAGATTATCTCGCTCAATCAGGTGTGCGTGTTGTTGCAAGTGATTTGGGTGCTAAAAACAAGGTTTTTGATGTGGATTTTACCTTTCCAACGGCTATTCTCATGGGTTCTGAAGGTGAAGGAGTCAATAGAGCTTTACTACGCCGCGCCGATGAAACGTTTATTATTCCTCAAATGGGTACAACTGACTCGCTGAATGTGTCGGTTGCAACGGGCGTGATATTGTATGAGGTGTTGCGGCAAAGAATGGGGTAATTTTTTTAGACCACTGATGACACTGATTCGACTGATTTACACTGATTTTTCTTAGTTCCTTACAGGATGACAAAAGAAAAATCAGCGTAAATCAGTCGAATCAGTGTCATCTGTGGTCTAAAAAATCATTTAGTATCAAAAAGAATATCCGTTTCAGGCTCTAAAAGGTCTTCTGTACTGAGGGGGTGCTGTTTTTTGTTCATCCGATTCAGAAGAATGATGGAAAGGATACCCATAACGATATTATAAAAAAGTTGAATCGTTATAAACATGATATTGGCAAACGAAAACCCGTCTTCCCCTTTAACACCATATAATAACAAAGCAGAAGTCGCTAAAAAATGATACGTCCCCATGCCGCCCGGTGAAGGGATGACGATGCCAAAAGTACCAAAAACAAAAACCGTTAAGGCTGCCATAGCCGTCAAGTTAGCCGTTGGCGCAAAAGCAAAAAAGCAGAGATAGGTCATCAAATAATACATGACCCAAATATTGATGCTGTGGAAAATAAAAGTAGGTAGGTTTTTTATTTCTTTAATGGTTTTTAAGCCTTCGGCAAATTTTTCAACAATATGCCAAACGCGATTGATAAGCGGTAATTGAGCGATTTTTTTACGAAAAACATAAAAAAGAACCATACTTAGCACGCCAAATACCACTATACCGATAAAAATTGGGTGTTGAAATAAGCGAAATGAACCATCACCACTGCCCATATTTTGATCAAGCCATTGCCATAAAAGGTCGTATTGAAGCAGGAAAGAAAAACCGACAATAATCGCTAAGGTTATCAAATCCAAAATACGGTCAACGACAACCGTTCCCATGACACGACTGACAGACATACCTTCTGCCTTTGCTAAGGCACTTGCCCGCACAACTTCACCTGCCCGTGACATCCATAAATTGGTAAAATAACTGATATTGACAGCAAAAAACGAGTTCAATGTCTTTGGTCGAAAACCCAACGGGTGAATGAGCATATTCCAACGAATTGCTCGACTCCAATTTGAAATGGAGAAAGCTACAAGTGTCATGGCAATCCAAAAGAGATTAACCGAGCGAAAATCGGCTATCAGTTTGTTAATAAAAGGGCTTGCAGGCTTACCATCAAGGCGTAATTGCTCTTGAAAGGCAGCATTTTGACTGTTGTAAAGCCAAACCATGATGGCAACGCCGATGCCCAAAAATAGCGCGTATTTGAGAAGACTGATCAGATGTTTTTTCACAAGAAAGGAGTGCTGTTATTTTTGATGCTAAAACGACTTTGTTAGTTGATTTTTTCCAAAAAAGAAGGCGCAAAAATAGAATTTATTGTTGATTTTAGTGTCAAAACAAGAAAATACTGAGGGGGCAAAGATCTCCTGAATTTCAAAAAAATTAGGAAATTTAAGCGATGTATCTAAACCGCTTCCTCTTGCATGCGTTGTTGTTCAAATATTTCGGCATAATAGCCACCGTTTAACATAAGTCGGTCATGTGTGCCTTCTTCGACGATCGAGCCGTTTGCCAAAACGATTATTTTATCAAATTGCAACATGCCATGGATGCGGTGTGTGATGATTATAGACGTTTTATCCGCTAAAGCTTCGTTCAAATAGCCTAAAATGGTCTGTTCAGTTGTTGTATCCACAGCCGATAAACAGTCATCAAGCAGGACAATATCAGGTTGTTTTATCAAGGCACGTGCTATCGAAATCCGTTGTTTCTGACCGCCCGACAGGGTAACGCCACGCTCTCCGACGATGGTATCAAAGCCATTTGACAAGCCCATAATATCGTCATAAACCGCAGCATGACGCGCGAATTGTTCAATTTCTGTGCGTTCAGCTTTTCCTTTTTTACCAAATGCAATATTGCCCGCAACGGTATCTGAAAACAGGAAAACGTCTTGTGGTACATACCCCATTTGTTGCCGCAAAGTATCGAGTGGAATGTCCCGAATGTCCTGACCATCAATCAAAATAACCCCCTCAGTAACGTCGTACAAACGGACTAATAAATCGGCGATTGTCGTTTTTCCACAACCTGTTTTGCCAATAATAGCGAGTTTTCCACCTTTTTTCAAGCGGAAATTGACGTTTTTCAAGGCAACGATACCTGTATCGGGATAAGTGAACGACACGTTTTTAAATTCGATATCGCCTTCTAAAGGTTGATTGAACGTGGTGGTTGCCCGATGTTCAATTTCTGGTTTCGTATCCAAAAACTCATTTATGCGTTTTTGCGAAGCCGCCGCTTGTTGTGTCAATGAAGCAATCCAACCGATAGACGTGACTGGCCAGGTCAACATGCTGACATAAATCACAAATTCTGCGATATTGCCAGGCGTAATATTGCCCGCAACAACTTGCAAGCCGCCGACATAGACCGTGATGATGGTACTTGCACCGATGCATAACAACATAACCGGGAAAAAAGCATTGTCAATAACAGCCAAATTGAGAGCTTTTGTCTTGTAAACTTCACTTTGAGCGGCAAAATGATTGACTATGGGCTCTTCACGAACATAAGATTTGACAACGCGGATGCCCGAGTAGGCTTCTTGTGCCGACGAATTGAGCGATGCCAATTGCCGTTGAATAATTTCGGAACGTCGTGAAATCTGAATAGACACATAATAAATACCTATCACGAGAAAAGGCAAAGGCAGCAAAGAATAAAAAGTTAGGGTTGGACTGACCGCTATCATAGAGTAAATTGTCAAGGCAAATAGTGTCACAAGATTGGCACCATATAGCACTGTCGGACCTAAATAGTTTCTCACTTTATTAACATCTTCTGTGATGCGGCTCATCAAATCACCTGTAGAATTGCGCTTGTAGAAAGCGAGGTTGAGGGCTTGGTAGTGGTCATAAATGCCCTTCCGCATATCATATTCGATAAGCCGAGACATGACGATGATGGTTTGGCGCATAAAATACATGAAAATACCCATCAAAAGGGCTAAAACAAGCACCATGACCCCAAAAAATAAAAGGCTTTTGCCCAAAATGCCATATAAGCCATCTTGTAAATCAAAGCCATTGGTCAAGCGGTACAGGCCAATATTGTCAACGACAAGGTCGAGTGCACGACGCAACATTTGAGGTTGAAGGATGCGGAAATAGTTGGAAATCGTCACAAAAGCGACACCTGCAAGCAAATGCCCTTTATATTTCCAAAAATATTTGTTGAGAGACTTAAGATTTTCCATTTATGATAGAAAGCTAAATTCAAAATAGAATGATTAATGAAGCCTGCAAAGTTAACCGTTTTATCAGCTAAATGTTTAGACACAGACTTTTGTTGTGTTTTTTTAGACAACATGATGAAAAAAACTTTACAAGAAATTAATCCTTTGTAAATAGTGTAGCCTGTCACAGTTTTGGGTAATTTTGGATTTTGTAGAGTAGTGATGGTGTTATATTTGTTCTATCAAAAGGAGAGATACTTACTGACAGGCATCTAACCCAACTTTAAACAAAAAAACACAAAAATCAGAATTTTTTGCTAAAAACTGAAATGAACAAGTTTTGACTGCCTGTCAACTCTTGTTCATTCTTTTTTTACCGTTCTTTTCACACTGGCGGATTTTCCAATTCTATGTTTTCTTCAAATTCCAATTCTAAAAACTCTTTAGGCAGCCGTTTTGAGGCTTTAGCGCCCAATTCACGTATGCGTTCTGCTCTACCCACGAGGGTGTCACCGTATTTTCGGCTGTCATTCAGTTTTTTCATGGCATCGTGATAAGCAGTTTGTGCGCCATCCAAACGATGTCCAATTTGTTTCAAATCTTCTACAAAAGCGACAAATTTATCGTACAATAAGCCACTTTGTCG
>JAYTMI010000581.1:0-4071 GCA_043728625.1 Saprospiraceae bacterium
TAAATTGCCCGATATGCGCCGTAGCTGCTAACCAAATATCATTTTTACCCATACTCCGCGCCGATAAACCCAAAGGACGACCCGCTAATTTGCCTTGACTGAATGCATCTATTTCAGCATAAGCATGTATTATTTGTTCGTAAATGCCTATAAGTTGGATTTGTTCGATGATTTCTTGCAAACGTTGTCTGCGTGAAGCACCCCAATTGAGTTGATAAGCCAATGACTCGATTTCACCGATGTTAATGACTGACAGAAAGACGTTGTTTCCTTCTTCAAAAAAATGAAAACGTGTTTTCCAATCGTTGTATTTGTCCGAGTTGCGGATATAATGCACCAAAATATTGGTGTCCCATAAGTAGTTCATAGTTGCAAGAAGTAAAGTGAGAGAATAATGGATTTACAACATTTTACACAGTTCTTCGGCAGAAGGTTCGTTTTCAAAAAGTTCAACGAGTGCCGATATATGAGTCGTTTGCACCGCAAAAGCCGTTAAGTCTTTCGGGAATTTCTCACTGTTTAAGGAAACAGGTGTCCAGGTTCGGACAATTTTGGACGGTTGCGTAGGCAAAATATGGCGTTCCCGCAGTACAAGTGTAAAAGCCTCTACCGTCAAACGGGCAATGTCTGCTGCTTGATAAAGCGTAATGCCTTTTTTATCAAATAATGTCACCGCCAATTCTAAACGAACTTCGGCTTCTGTCATTTGAATGTTGTCATTGATTTCTAATATCATCTTGAATGGGTTTTGATGTGCGTACAAAAATAATACAAATTTCTGAATGACCCATAAAATCACCTCTTTAAAAACCCAAACTCAACGCCAACCGAACCATCCGCTTAGGATTCGGATAAAAACGAATGACTTGATAATCTGTATTGAACACATTAGTCATTTGCAAACGAATATCTGTTTTTAGCTTTTTTACTGAGGGGGTAAAACCGAGCGTCGCATCTGCCAATGTAAATGGATTTGTCCAAGTCGTCTTATCCGTTGTGCCAAAACGTTTGCTCGAAGCGGTTTGTGTCCAAGCAAAATAACCGTTTTTATAGGTCAACCAAGCACTCACGCTGCCATTGTGGGCGGGTACGAACAATTGCACGCCGCCATTGCCATCTGTGGCGTGGACGTATTGGTATTGTGCATTGATTTTGTAGCCAAACATCTGTATCGTGCCTTGAAAACGCGCACCTGTTTCGATGCCACGAGACAAAAAACGATTGATATTCGTCGGTCGCCACCGTCCATCGGTTTGCGGTTGCCACACAATGCGGTTTGACATCTCAATATCAAACGCCGTGAGATGCGCTTGAAAAGAACGGCGTGTGCTGTGGCTTTTGTAGCTGATGCCGACTTCTTTTGACCACCCTTGTTCGGTCTCTAAATTGGGATTGCCCAATCCTGCCCAATACAAATCGTTAAATGTTGGCACATTGAAGTTGCGCGAAAGCGACCCCCTCAGTATTAATGATGAATGATGAATGATGAATGATGAATTGGGCGTCGTGACCTGCTCATTGTTAACTGTTAACTGTTGAGTATTAACTGATTCAAACAGTTTTTTCTCGAAGCCGAATGAAAAGGTGGTGGGTTGCAATTTGTTCAAGTATTCTTGACGGATATTAGCGGTTAAAGTGATAAATTTTGTGGTCAAAGCATCGTTGACAAACAAAGCGAGACGGGTGCGTTGATGATTGTCGCCGTAATTTGTGTTATCAGAAAGGTCGGCAGTGGTATTAAAACCTGCTCGAAGGGTGTGTTTTTGGGAAAAATTGACGTTCCATTCCGCTTCACCAACGTAAGAACGGATATTGTTTTGGCTGTTTTGCACGACATCAGAGTTGTAAAAGTTTTTATCAAACACAAACGCCCCACGTACTTTAAAATAAGATTTTTGAAGAAAATGAGTCCATTCAACAACACCTCGACTGGCGGAATCACTGTAAACGGCATTGTCAGGTCGGGCAGTCATGGTCGGTGTGATGTCTCTTTGGTTGTTACTTTGCCAAAAATTGACCTTTAAAAAGTCTTTTTGGGTCAATTCAGCGAATACATGGACGTTGATATTCAGCAAATTATAAGCGGCGTGTGTTGCGTTTTGCAAGGGTTGTCCAATTTCAGCAGTATTTCTAAACAAAAAATCATTTTTAGCTGCTTGGTGCGCGATACGCAGCGAGCCGCCTATCTTTTTTTTCTTAAAATCGAGTTGTGCTTGTTCATTCCGGAAGCCATAACTGCCCAAACCATAGCCGATTTGCCCATGAAAACCGTCTGTTTTTGGTTTTTCATTGTCCAAATACACCACGCCACCAATGGCACCCGACCCAAACAAAGCGGAATTGCCGCCCAACTTCACATCAATACGTTGCGTCGAACCGACATCTAATAAAGCCATGTCGTTCAAGCCATTCAAAGGGTTTTGGAGGTTGATGCCATTCCATAAAATCGCTGTGTGATTCGCTGCCATCCCTCGCACCGCAACGCTCGCCAAACCTGTGCCATACGTCCTTATACTGAGGGGGGTCTCCGCTTGCAAATAATCGGATAGATGTTGGTTTTTATACAAATCCAAGGTCAAACTATCACTTTGCAACTGCGTTTGACCGATTGAAAAGACATTCAAACGCTGTGCGGTGACTTCTGCGGCGGGCAGTTGTTTTGTGGTGTCGCTGGTTTGTGCATGTAAAGGCATTACAACGATTAAAAAAATGAGATTTAGGAAATTTTTAAAATTTCCTAAATCTGTACAAATACATTTCATCTGCGTTTTCATACATATATAAACGTTATTTTTTGTCATTCTGAGGAGAACTGGCACTTAAACGGTGTCGTCTAAAACGGAATGACGCAGTAAAGGGGTTCGAGTACCATATTCGGGGAACTTTTAAAGTTCCCCGAACATAAAGTTCCTCTCCTACAAACGAAGCGCGTCATTAGTAACGCAGTGAAAGAATCTAAATGATTGATTATCAGATTCTTTCACTACGTTCAGAATGACAAAAATCAATTATTGAAACCAAAAATTACTCGGTGCAATCCCTGTTTTCAAAGAATCTTGCAGCGTTTTGGTGCTGTTAAACACATAAACAACACCTGCGGAGCTGAAATTCTTAGCATCGGCGCAAAAAATATTGCCTGTTTTCGGGTCAATACCCAAACCATATAAGGCAGCAAAGGTCGCAGATGTCGCTGGTTTGTCAATCCATACTGAGGGGGTCGCCGAAGTGAGATCTTTTTGATAAATCGCCTTGCCACCGACAAAATACAACGTGTTTTTAGTGCTGTTAATGACTAAAGAACTCGAACCTTGCGGCACATTGAAAGTCGCCACGACTGCATTGTTTTTAATCTGTACCAATTTGCCATTCGCTGCGCCCCATGCACCACCGCACAAGACCCACACATCGCCATTGGCATCTTGCGCAAGACTGTTGGGTGCCACGCCGACGTTGATTTTTGATGTTACGGCTTCCGAAGCCACGTCAATAATGGCCACTGTCGAGTCTTTGTCGAAACCACCATTGTTGACCGTCCAAACAGCCGTACCGACACGCAACAAACGCTCTGCGCCTTTGCCTGTGGCAATGGTTTTAGTGAATTTCTTTGTCGCCAAATCCAATACTTTGACCGCACCGACAACGCCATTGCTGCCCCATTCGCTGACAAAAGCTTTTTTATCGTCAATATTGAGCAAATAACGCGGCAAAGTTGTGCCAACAATAGAATCTTGGAACTTAAAAGTGTTCGCATCCACCACCATCAACTTATTGGCGTTGTTGACGACGAGATACGCCTTACCATTGGCAACAGACAGGGATTGCAAAATGTTGCCAATCGCTGCGCCATTGTTTTCAGTCGCAAAAATGTCGTTTTTGAGACTGCCAACAGTGCGGTTGTAAGAACTGACCGTACCTGTACCTCCTGAAAATGCGCCTTCTTGCGTAATAAAAACGGTGTTTTGATAAGGTTGAACGGCAGTCGGTTCAGGGTCTTTGCCGCAAGATGCAGCAAGGACGGTTGAGGCAATGATGATTGCCCAAAACAAGATGTTTTTCATAAAAAAATTAAGA
>JAYTMI010000582.1:0-4143 GCA_043728625.1 Saprospiraceae bacterium
ATTGAAGTGCGTTTTATACTGAGGGGGGCAAACTTGGTGCAAAAAAAAGTTGAACAAGCTGTTCAACTGTCTATGGAAAAATATTGTTCCGTGTCTGCGATGCTTGAAAAAGCAACAACGATAACTTGGAAAGCAGAAATAGAAGTATGAAA
The DNA here is from genome assembly GCA_043728625.1 of Saprospiraceae bacterium. Taxonomy (GTDB): domain Bacteria; phylum Bacteroidota; class Bacteroidia; order Chitinophagales; family Saprospiraceae; genus JAAFJT01. The sequence goes on from JAYTMI010000582.1 coordinate 153, forward strand.
TATGAATGATGAAATATGAAAGCCGCACTTTAATGTCAAGTGCGGCTTTCATATTTCATCATTCATTATTATAAAACCTCTTTCCCTTGTAAAAACGGGTGATTTGGGTCAAAAGCACTGATAATATGCTCATTTTTCGTATCGGATTCAACCAAACCATCGCGCAAACGAATGATGCGGTGGGCGTGTAGCGCAATATCAGGTTCATGCGTCACGACAATAACAGTGTTGCCTTGCTGATGAATTTCTTGGAACAAGCCCATGATTTCGATAGACGTTTTGGTATCCAAATTACCTGTCGGTTCATCGGCTAAAATGATAGCTGGATTATTGACGAGTGCACGTGCAACGGCGACACGTTGTCTTTGACCACCTGACAGTTCATTGGGTTTGTGCATCATGCGGTCACCAAGACCAACAGATTCCATTACTTTTTGTGCTTTTTCAATTCTTAAAGAGTTTTTCATACCTGCATAAACAAGCGGCAATGCTACGTTTTCAAGGCTTGACATACGCGGCAAAAGGTTGAATGTCTGAAAAACGAAGCCAATTTCTTTATTTCTCACTTCTGCCAATTCAGAATCGGTCATTTGGCTGACATCGGTTCCGTTGAGTATATATGTACCGCTCGAAGGGGTATCAAGGCAGCCCAAAAGGTTCATCAAAGTAGATTTGCCAGAGCCTGACGGACCCATCAAAGCGACATACTCATTTTTATGAATATCTAATGTAATGGATTTGAGGGCGTTTATGGTATCCGCACCCATGACGTAGGTTTTCCGTAGGTCTTTGACCGAAATAATTGCTTGCATAATAATGATAAATGATGAATTATAAATGATGAATAATTGTATAAATAAATGATTGACAACGTTTTAGCTATTCATCATTCATCATTAATTTAAATGTCAATAACTTTTGGTACTTTGAAAAACACGCCGTTTTGGGCGGGTGCATTTGAAAGAGCGTCTTCACGACTCAATTCATTTTTGACAATATCTTCGCGCAGTACGTTGACATCTTCGTTGATATAGACCAAAGGTTCGACCCCCTCAGTATCTAACTCGTCGAGTTTCTCAACCATTTTCAAGATGTCATTCAAACTGCCTTGTAGTTTGTCGCGTTCGGCATCGCTCAATTCAAGTCGAGCCAATGTTTCAAGTTTCAAAATTAGGTTCTTATCTATCTGCATTGTTATTTTTTAGATTAGACGGTGATATTAAATGATGAATGATAAATGATGAGTGATGAATGAAGGGAAACACTCCTTTGGGATAGAAACACCCCTCTGGGGTCGGGGGCTAATAATCTGAATTTTTCACTTCCCATTTTTCAGAATTGACGACCCATTTTCCTTCATTTAAAGACAAACTACCTCTGTGAGTGCGTTGCAGTCCCAGCTTTCTATCTTCAAAATATTTTTTCAAAGCAAAATAATTAGAGGCAAAGGCGACTTCTTCCCAAGGAATGCTTTCTTCCGTAAACAGTTGAATTTCAGTGCTTTCTGGCGTTAAACTATAATTCAAATCTACCATTTCTGCTAAAAAATGGAGGTGTACTTGATTGACATGAAGAACTGTAAAAACTGACTGCAAACCAATGATGCGTACACGACCATGCGTTTCTTCAAACATTTCACGTGCTGCACCATCCTCAACTGTCTCTTCATTTTCCATAAAACCGCCTGGAATATTCCACAACCCCAATTGTGGTTCGATGCCACGTCTGCACAACATAACTTTGTCTTCCCAAATCGGGATGCAGCCGACAATCACTCGCGGATTTTGGTAGTGAATCGTACCACATTCGACGCAGTGAAAACGCGGCAAATGTTCGTCATTAATATTGCCGAATTGGACTTTATGACCACAGTTTGAACAGAAATTCATGTTTTTTAATGGTGAGTTATGAATGATGAGTTATGAATGAGGCTCTTTAGGATTCATCATTCATATTTCATCATTCATCATTAATTAAATTTTATTTAAATCTTCGGGCGTATCTATGCCAATTGTTTCCAAATCCGTTAGACCAACACCAATGGCGTAGCCATTTTCAAGCCAACGCAATTGTTCGAGTGACTCTAATTGCTCTAAACGGCTGGGTGCAAGGCGGGCAATCTCTTGCAAAGTTTGTAGGCGATAACCATATAAACCAATGTGTTTGAAGATTTCACCCTTACTTGACCACTCTGTTTGAGGAACATTCCTAAGGTTCGGAATAGGGCTGCGGCTGAAATACAGCGCGCGACCATCGGCAGCAAAAACAGCTTTGACGATATTTGGATTCATTATATCTTCTTGATTATCAAGGGCTTTTGCCAATGTTGCAATTGGAAAAATACCCCCCCTCAGTATTTCGACCACTTTTTCAATCTGTTCGGGGTCAATAAAAGGTTCGTCGCCTTGAATATTGACAACAGCATTGAAAGGCAATGTACGTTTTACATCGAAGGCAAAAGATTGAGCTTGTTCACTCGATTGCATCATCACGTCTAAATTGAGCATCGCCGCCACTTCTGCACAACGGTCTGTTCCGCTTTGATGTTCAGCATCTGACATCATCACGTCGCCGCCGAAATTTTTGACGTGTTGAAAAATACGTTCATCGTCAGTTGCAACAACGACATGAGCGAGGCTTTTAGCTTTTTTTGCTTGCTCGTAAACACGCTGAATCATGCTTTTGCCCTTGATGTCCACCAACGGTTTGCCAGGAAAACGTGTAGAACTATAACGAGCAGGAATAATACCGAGAACTTTCAATATTCAGTTATTCGTTAATTTGTTATTAGTTATTGGTATATGAATACATCAATGAATTTATGACAATTATAAAAAAGATAAGGTCAACAGAATAGATTCTTTTGAAAAAAAGAAACGAAGTCCTATTTTTGTACGAAACAATGTTTTTACTTTGCAAAAAGTTAATTGTCAAATAATTATAAATTTTTTTTAATAAACTTAATCTTATTTTTTAGCTATGTACACTATAAATTATCAATCATTTTTTACTTATCGTCGTTTTTTTACTCCCCTACCCAAGGTATCTGGATGTGCTATGAGTATTGTCTTACTCTTTTTTGTAAAAACGACAATGTGGTCTGCAACAGCAGATCCTTTAACGTATTTGACGGCGAAAGATACGCTTTTTATCACCCTCGACGAGACGACAGGGGAAAAAATCTTCGAACATCACATTGCTCCCAAACAGACTTTATACTCGCTTGCCCGTTTTTACGGATTGAATGAGGAGGAGTTGTATCCCTATAATCCGAAATTAAAAAGCAATATTGTCGGCATCGGGCAAATTGTCCGTGTGCCGATTCCGAATGCTGCCATCAAGCGTTTTAAAGGGTCGGATTTTAAGAAATGGGAATATGCGCCTATTATGATTATAGTCAAAAAAGGGGATAATTTATTCAAAATTGCTCGAACAATGTTCCACATGCCTATTGACAGCGTTGTGAAATGGAATAATTTGCCCAGTACAAATATCAAACCAGGGCAAATCCTACAGATCGGTTGGATGAGCCTTAATGGTGTACCTGATGAGGTACGCAATGCCAGGAGAGGTGCCATTGATGTGCGTTCAAAGATGCTCAGTGCATATTTTGAAAAACAAAAAAAGTCAGTCGAAGAACGCGGAGCAGCCTGTTGGAATGCAAAAGGCAATTCAAAAACAGACTTATACTGCTTGCACCGTATTGCTAAAGCCGGCTCTATCGTGGCTGTAACAAGTACCATGTCAAATCGAACTGTTTATGCCAAAGTCATTGGTAAAATTCCTGAAAACGCGTATGGTTCTGAAACAGTTGTGATTGTCGCCCCCTCAGTAGCGAAGTTGTTGGGCGCAAAAGATGAAAAGTTTTTCGTGAAAATTCGTTATGCTCAGTAATAGATTATAGTTGATAATGGATAGTTGATAATGGATAGTTGATAATGGATAGTTGATAATATCCACCTGTATTATAAACTATCCATTATCCACTATA
>JAYTMI010000583.1:0-4318 GCA_043728625.1 Saprospiraceae bacterium
TGTTTTAGATTTGAGGTTTGAATTAAACCAAAAATTTGTTAAAAATGAAAAAGACCAAGTATCTTCAAATATTTAATTATTTTTTATGCTTTGCCAAAGACCCTGATTTGCCTTTTACGAATAATCAAGCCGAAAGAGATATCCGTATGGTCAAGCTAAAAATCAAGATTTCTGGCTCCTTTAGAACCGTCGAAGGCATTCAAATCTTCGCTCGGATTAGAGGCTTTATTTCTACTTGCCGTAAACATAAGATGAATGTCTTTGACGCTATTAAAGATATATTGTCTCGAAAACCTTCCGTATTTAATTTAACCTAAGCAGTTACAAATTCAATAAATAGGTTAGTTTATCAAAGTTTTACAGCAAATGGCAAACCAATTGACAATAATTATTATGAAAATGAATGGTCAATAATTAATAGGTTCAAAGATAAGACTTTGTCTAAATAATTTCAGTATTTGATGAAATAGATGTTAGTGGCTCAATTACGGGAGACTTTCAAAGTTTCCTGTACTTCTTCGTAGCTCCACCTCAGTATTTTTATCTTTGCATTAATCAATTTAATACAATTGGCTTCGCCTTCATTTTGAGATGTAAATTGTTCAGGTTTCTTTTCTTCAATAGAATATTCCTCCCATGCACTACTCAAAATCAACTCCTCCAACCAAGTCAATTCAAACAATTCATCAGGTAATTCAGTAAGACCGCAATTGCCGAGGTCGAGGCGGGTTGCGCGGGTTTGTTTGGCTTCGGATGAATGGAGGCAATTCAAGTCAAGACTCGCTTTTTAAGCGGCGGGAGACGAAATGATGTTGTTTTTGTAAACCTAAAAACCACCCCCTCAGTATGCGAGTTGTTTTTTGAGTTTTACGACAATATTCACCATTAAAATATTCACCATTATCAAGAAATCCGACTCCACACCCGCATCTGCTTCTCCTGCAAAGCCAAAAACGTTTTAAGGCATACGTGTTCAAGCAGCTCTAATGTGGCATCATTGTCAAGGATTTCATTCGCAGTATGCCGTGCAGCTTGCAAAATCTTACCGTCTTTTGCCAAATCTGCGATGTGCAGGTTCAAAACACCGCTTTGGGCAGTGCCTTCGATGTCACCCGGACCGCGTAGTTTGAGGTCAGCTTCGGCAATTTCGAAGCCATCGGTTGTGCGTACCATCGTTTGGATGCGTTCACGGGCATCGGCGGTCAATTTGAAGCTGGACATGAGGATACAATACGATTGGTCACCCCCACGCCCGACACGACCCCGCAACTGGTGGAGTTGCGACAAGCCAAAACGCTCGGTATGTTCAATAATCATGACGCTGGCATTGGGCACATTGACTCCAACCTCGATAACGGTGGTGGCGACCATGATTTGCGCTTCACGTTTGATGAAACGTTGCATTTCGTAGTCTTTGTCTCGGGCGTGCATTTTGCCATGCACAATAGCTATCTGATACTGAGGGGGTGGGAAATCACGACTTAGAGACTCAAAACCTTCCATGAGGTTCAATAAATCCAATTTTTCGGACTCTTCTATCAATGGATAGACGACGTAAATCTGTCGTCCTTTGGCGATTTCGTCTTTCATAAACTGAATGACACGCAGACGGTGGTTGTCTGTCCGATGCTCGGTCTTTATGGGCTTTCGACCTTTCGGTAATTCATCAATGACGGACACATCGAGGTCGCCATACAGCGTCATCGCCAAAGTACGTGGTATGGGGGTTGCAGACATGACCAAAACATGAGGTGGATAGGGCTTGGATTTCTTCCATAGTCTGCCGCGTTGCTCAACACCAAAGCGGTGCTGCTCGTCGGTGATGGACAAACCCAAGTTTTTGAACACCACCCAATCTTCAAACATAGCATGTGTGCCAATGAGTATTTGGGTTTCACCCGAAACGAGTTTATCTAAAACGGCTTGCCGTTTTTTTCCTTTGATAGAACCGCTAAGGAAGTCAATACCGATGTCCATTTTGTCGCAAAACTCTGAAATACCTTCAAAATGCTGCCTTGCCAATATCTCTGTCGGTGCCATCATACAGGCTTGATAACCATTGTCTAAGGCGATCAACATGGACATAAACGCGACGACAGTTTTACCTGAGCCGACATCACCTTGCAACAAGCGATTCATCTGAATTTGGCTGCCAAGGTCGCGACGAATCTCTTTTATGACTCGTTTTTGTGCATTTGTCAATTCAAAAGGCAGTATTTCAGAATAAAACTGATTGAAAAGCGCACCAACGTGTTCAAAAAAATGACCTCTGACAGTTGCTTTTCGTATCTTCTTAGCTTGCAAGAGTTTGAGTTGTAAGAAAAACAGTTCTTCAAACTTCAAACGGTTGCGGGCATTCTCTAATTCAATGTTATTTTGAGGAAAATGAATGTTCAAAAGGCTCTGATACTGAGGGGGTAGTTTGAATTTTTGAAGGATATAGTCGGGCAAGTTTTCGCCAATGTCTTGTGGCTTTATTTTTTCAAACAGCGTTTTGATGAGTTTGCGCTGCCCTTTGGCATCAAGGCTCTTCGAATCGAGCTTAGCGGTTGATGGATAAACGGGATCGAAGGTCGGTGCTTTGCTCAATACTTCAGCCGTAGCGACTTCCATTTCTGGATGCGGTATGGAGAAGCGTCCATTATAGTTGTTGACACGACCATAGACAATGTATTCCGTACCAACGACTAATGCCCTTTCTAAAAAGTGAATTTGTTGAAACCAAATCAATTCAATGCTGCCCGTTTCATCGCGGAACGTGCCAACGAGCCTTTTGACACGCCCTTCGCCGAGCAACTCGACCCGTCGAAGGATGCCTTTCAATTGAACGGTATCGGAATCCTCTGTGAGGTCAACGATGCGGTGGAAACGGGTTTTGTCAATGTACCGAAACGGGAAATGATAGAGCAAATCGCGGTAAGTGAATATCCGCAATTCCTTTTTGAGCATATCGCCTCTGATGGGACCAACGCCTGTGAGGTATTCAATAGCAGTATCGAGTATGTTAGTTGGAGCAGTCATAGAGCGCAAAAATAGGATAGGATTCCTAGGTTTTTATGCTTTTTATTGAAGATTTTGAAATAATTAGTAAGCAATAAGGATATTAAGAGGAAGCAGAAAGAAAATGTAGATGTTAAAATTTAAAAATTACTAAACAAAAGGTCTAAATTTGCTTGTTCAATAGGAAACCGAAACGACAATGAATATAAATTACTTAAAAGAGCACTTCCCAAGACAATGAAAAAAGTAGATTACCTTTTATTAATCCTCTTTGGACTCAATTTTGGCGCACAAGCGCAGATGGTTGTCGGTAACCAAAAACTTTATGGCAACGAATGGATTGATTACACACAAACGTATGTTAAAATCCCCGTCGCACAAGACGGCATTTATCGCTTAACGGCATCAGCGTTGCAAACAGCGGGCATACCCCTCAGTATAGTGACCGCTAACCGCTTTCAATTGTTCAAATTGGGACAAGAAGTACCGATTTTTACATCAACTGATGCGGCATTGGGGTCTAATGACTATATCGAGTTCTTCGGCGAAAAGAATCGAGGTGAATTGGATGCCTTTATGTTTAAAAATCAGAAAAGCGATATGCTCAATCCTGAGTATAGCCTTTATAACGATACATCGGTCTATTTTTTAACATGGCGCACGACGCCATCAGCCCAGCGCATTAAAACGCTTGCGAATAACTTAACCAATTTACCAGCAAAAGAGCCTTGGTTTTGGCATACAGAAATGTATGTTGGTACAGAACAACAAGCTGCATGGGATATAAGTGGAGGTAGCGGCGTTTACTTACCAGAAATGAATAATGGAGAAGGGTATGGGACAACTTTTTCTAATAATAGAGTGATACCCTTAAACCCTCAGTTTGTTGCGGACGGACAGGCAGGGACTTTGACAATGCGTTGGACGGGGAACTATAAAAATCACTATACCGCTGTAAATGTCAACGGCATCAATATAGGCAACGACACTAGTTATGGTTATGCGTTAAGAGAAAGAACTTATGACGTGCCTGCGGCTCAAATTAAACCCAATATGACAGTACAATTAAAAGGGAATTATGAGGCGGCAGATAACTATGCTTACGGTGTAGCGACGGTCAATTATGCTCGACAATTCAATTTTGGGGGTAAAAACCAGTTTGTTTTCAAGATACCAGCTTCTGGTGATGTCAAATATCTTGAAATTACTAATTTTTTGGCAGGCACGACTGCACCCGTATTATACGATATAACCAATAAAACGAGAATTGTCACAACACTTGAAGGTGGATTGGTGAAAGTGGCATTGCCGCCTTCTA